>JBEBDM010000260.1:0-10037 GCA_041156905.1 Actinomycetota bacterium
CGACGAGGCACTGTTGGTCACGCTGGTCGGGTCGGACTGGAGTGCCACGGCGAGAATCACGGCGAAGGGCATGAGTAACAGCGACTCGCTGGCCATGCTCTCGACCGGGCTGAGCGGGACCTGCTTCTTGATGTAGCCGTACACCATCCACGAGACGGCGATGATGATCGCCAGCCACGGCGCGTCGCCGTACGAGACGGTGAGCACGACGACCGAGGCGACGGCGAGGACGAGCGATGCGACCTGCGCGGGGTGGAGCTTCTCCTTGAGGACGATCACGCCGATCGCGACGGTGCCGATGGGGGCGATGAAGTAGCCGAGCGCCGTCTCGAGCACGCGCCCTTGCACCACGGCCCAGACGTACGAGGTCCAGTTCACCGTGAGCAGCACGGCGGCGACCGAGACACGGGCGAGCATCGCCTTGTCGCGCCACACGCTGAGGATCCGCGGCCACTGTCGGCGTGCGGTCACGATCACGCCCATCACCAGTGCGGCCGACGAGACCCGCCAGCCGATGAGCTCCATCGCCCGGAAGCCGTTGAGTTGCTTCCAGTAGATGGTCAGCAGACCCCACAGCGCGTAGGCGACGAGTCCGGTGATGATGCCAGCGCGCTGCTGGGGATGGGCGCTCATCCCTGCCACGCCATCAGGGCGAGGCGGTTGACGTCGACGTTGCGTCGGAACTCGACCGTGGGGTCGTTGTTCAGCGTGTCGTGCAGGAACGACACGCTGATGCCGGTGTCGGGGTCGACCCAGTGGAGTTGCCCACCCGCGCCGGGGTGACCGAAGGCCCGCGGCGTCGGCGGCATCCAGCGGTGGTCGTGGTAGCCGTCGTGGCCCGAGACGTAGCCGGCCACGGTGCGGTTGGCCGGGACGCCGTCGCTGACGGTGATCGAGCCGTTGCGGACCGTCCCGATGGCGTCGGTGAGCCAGTCGGCCGGCTGTCCGCCGGGGTTGTGGAGGAACGTCTGGTACACGAGGGCCATCGTCGACGCGCTGGCGATCGCCCCACCGCCGGGGATGGCAGCCATCCAGGTGCGACGGTCGTTCATCGAGAGCATCGTCTCGTAGGAGTACGACGGTTGTGGGATGAGGTCGTCCCGCCCGTACGTGTCGACGAGGTGCTGTCGGTCGGTCGGGTACGTGCCGACGGCCCGGATGAGCATCGGTTCGCGCTCCGCGATCGCGTCGGGTCCGAGGATGGGCCCGACGCCAGCGGGTGCCACGACACGCTCGTGCACGACCTCCACGTAGGGCCGACCGGTGAGTGCCTCGAGGAGCTCGGCGATCACCCAGTGGGCCGAGATCGGGTGGTACTCCGTGCGGGTGCCGGGCGCGTAGTCGAGGGTCCACTCGGCGAACGCCTCGCGACGCGATGCGCTCGACCCCCACTTCTTCGGGTGCATGAGCGCGTACGGGAACCCACCCTGCATCGTGAGCAGTTGCAGGACCGTCGTCTCGTGCTTGCCGTGGGTGCCCCACTCGGGGATGTAGCGGGCGACGGGTGCGGTGAGCTCGAGGCTGCCGTCGGCCAGGTGGGGGAGCAGGGCCATGGCGACGATCGTCTTGGTGGCCGAGAAGATCACGAAGCGACTGTCGTCGTCGGCCGCTCCGAATGCTGCTCGGTGGACGATGCGCCCCTGGTGGGCGATGGCGACCTGGGCGGCGGAGAGGTGTCCGTCGTGGAGGTCGGCCTCGATGCGGGCATGGAGCGCAGACAGTCCGGCGTCGGACAGCCCGGTGGGAGACGGAGACGACATGGTTCCTACAGTACGGGACGTGCCCGATGACGCTCCGATCCGGACCGAGCCCGCGAGTGACGCGCCCGACGTGCGCGTCGAGCGGATCGGCGACGTCGATCTCGTCACCATCGACCGACCCGACGTGCGCAACGCGCTCCGCTTCCGCTCGTATGACGAGCTGGAGGCAGCGATCAGGTCGAGCACGGCGCGCTGCATCGTGATCACGGGCGCCGACCCGGCGTTCTGTTCGGGTGACGACGTACGTGCCGTGATGGGTGGTGGACAGGAGGGCAAGGCTCCGGTGGCGAAGGTGCCGCGTCTCACGCCGGCTGCCGATGCACTGCTCCACTCCGACATCCCCGTGATCGCTGCGGTCAACGGCGCGGCGGTCGGGTGGGGCATGGAGCTCGCACTCATGGCCGACATCAGGGTGGCCTCCGAGAAGGCTCGCTTCGGTGAGCTGTTCGTGCTGCGCGGACTCTGCAGCGATGTCGCCGGACTCGGTCGTCTCGCGCAGGCGGTGGGCCGGGAGCGAGCAGCGGAGATGCTCTTCACGGGTGACGTGATCGACGCCGCCACGGCTCTCGACTGGGGGCTCGTCGGCCGAGTCGTGCCGCACGACGAACTCCTGCCGGTCGCACTGGGCCTTGCGCAGCGGATCGCGTCGCGCCCTCCGCTCGCCGTGCAGAAACTGAAGGCCGGCCTGCGTGACACCCTCGACCCGGACTGGGTCGCACTCGGCGAATGGGTGTCGGCGACACTCGGCGAGCTGTTCCGTACAGCCGATCACCGCGAGGGGGTCGCCGCGTTCCTCGAACGTCGCGAGCCCCGTTTCGAAGGACGATGACATGACCGTTCCCGTCGAGGAGATCACCTGCACCGGACTCAACGGGGTCCGTCTGGTGGCCGACGCCTACGGCGACCCGTCCGCTCCAGCCGTGCTCCTGCTGCACGGTGGTGGCCAGACGCGTCACTCGTGGGGCGGCACGGCGTCGACCCTGGCCGCGGCCGGCTTCTACGCCGTGAGTGCCGACCTGCGCGGTCATGGCGACAGTGACTGGGACCCGACGGGCGACTACGGCATGGGCGCGATGCGTGCCGACCAGGAGGTGTGGTGTGAGCTGCTCGGGGCCCCGGCCGTGGTCGGGGCGTCGATGGGCGGGATCACCGGGCTCTGGACCGAGGGGGCGCGTGCCGCCGAGGGGCTGGCTCCCGCCGGTCGGGCGCTCGTGCTCGTCGACATCGCGCATCGCTCCGAGGAAGCGGGTGTGGCGCGGATCGTGGGGTTCATGACCTCGCGGCCCGACGGCTTCGCCACCCTCGAGGAGGCCGCGGACGCCGTCGCCGAGTACCTACCGCACCGGCCACGACCCAAGAACCTCGACGGGCTCGCCCGCAACCTGCGGCTCGGGGCTGACGGTCGCTATCGCTGGCACTGGGACCCGGCGTTCATGGACGACAAGCGGCCGCGGACGAGCAGCAATGCCGACCTCTTCACCGATCACGCTCGTCGGCTGAGCGTCCCCGTGATGCTCGTTCGTGGGCGGATGAGCGACGTGCTGAGCGAGGAGGCGGCGCAGGAGTTCCTCGGGATCGTGCCGCACGCCGAGTACGTCGACGTGGGTGATGCCCACCACATGGTCGCGGGCGATCGCAACGACGCCTTCACCACTCCCGTCGTCGACTTCCTGCGTCGGCACTGACCCCTGTCGCTAGCGTCGGGTCGATGAACGCCCCGCTGGACGTCACCTCCGCCCCGGCCTGGAAGGCCCTGCAGTCCACGGCCCGCCCTGCGTCGCTGCGTGAGATGTTCGCTGCCGACCCCGGTCGGGCGGAGCGGATGACACACGTGGCTGGCGACCTCCGGGTCGACATGTCGAAGAACCTCGTCGACGAGGCCGTCTGGGCTGCGCTACTCGGGGTCGCGGAGGCCGCGGGAGTCGAGCAGCACCGCGACGCCATGCTGCGTGGTGAGCGCATCAACACGACCGAGGATCGCGCTGTGCTCCACACGGCACTCCGGCTCCCGGCCAGCGCCTCGCTGATCGTCGACGGCCATGACGTCGTCCGCGACGTGCACGCCGTGTTGGCTCGCATGCGGACCTTCGCCGAGGCCGTGCGTAGCGGCGAGTGGCGAGGCGCCACGGGCGAGCGGATCTCTTCTGTCGTGAACATCGGCATCGGGGGGAGCGACCTCGGTCCGGCGATGTGCGCGCTGGCGCTCGAGTCACGTCGGCAGGGCGACATCGGGTTGCGGTTCGTGAGCAACGTCGACGGAGCCGACATCCACGAGGCGCTCCGTGACCTCGACCCGGCATCGACGCTCGTCGTCGTGAGTTCGAAGACCTTCACGACCCTCGAGACGATCGCCAACGCGACCTGTGCCCGCGACTGGTTGGTCGCTGCCCTCGGGCCGGAGGCCGTGAGATCGCACTTCGTCGCGGTGAGCACCAATGCCGAGAAGGTCGCCGCCTTCGGTATCGACACGGCCAACATGTTCGGCTTCTGGGACTGGGTCGGTGGCCGCTACTCGGTCGACTCGGCGATCGGGCTGTCGCTCATGATCGGTGTCGGTCCTGAGGCGTTCGACGAGTTCCTCGGCGGCTTCCACACGATCGACGAGCACTTCCGCACGGCGCCGTTGGCCTCGAACGTGCCCGTGCTGATGGCGATGTTGGGTGTCTGGTACGTCAACGTGCTCGGCCTCGGCACCAAGGCGGTGCTGCCGTACGCGCACGAGCTGCGTCGGTTCCCCGCGTACCTCCAGCAGCTCGACATGGAGAGCAACGGCAAGCGGGTGCGGCGCGACGGCTCTCCCGTGACGACCGCGACCGGTCCCGTGATCTGGGGCGAGCCCGGGACGAACGGCCAGCACGCCTTCTACCAACTCCTGCACCAGGGCACCCAGGTGGTACCGGTCGACTTCATCGGCGTTGCACGCCCCGAGCACCCGTACACCGAGCAGCACCGGATGCTGCTGGCCAACATGCTCGCCCAGGCGGAGGCCCTCGCGTTCGGCAAGACCCTCGACGAGGTCGTCGCCGAGGGTGTGCCGTCACACCAGCAGGCGCACCGGGTGTTCCCCGGCGACCGTCCGAGCACGACGATCGTCGCTCCGCGGCTCTCGCCGTCGGTGCTCGGCCAGTTGATCGCCCTCTACGAGCACGTGGTGTTCGTGCAGGGAGTGGTGTGGGGCATCAACAGCTTCGACCAGTGGGGTGTCGAGCTCGGCAAGGTGCTCGCCGCGCGGATCCTCCCCGAACTCGAGAACGGCGCTGCGAGTGGCGCCCACGATTCGTCGACGTCGGCGCTGATCGACTGGCTGCGCGCCAACGGCTGACGAGGGTCAGTCGACGCGGGCGAACGTGGCCTTGAGGTAGCGCGACTCGGCGATCGCGGCCGGATGATCGACCGGGTGAGCCGTGCGCCGCCACTCGGTGAGCGGGTGCCGGGCGTTCGAGGCGGCGATCGCGATCGCACGGTGGAACTCCTCGGTACCGACACGCGCACTGCAACTGCACTGCACGAGCCAACCCCCGGGCTGGACCAGCCGGACGGCGAGGTCGGTCAGCTTGCGGTAGGCGCCGAGGGCGCGCCCGGTCTCGTGCTGGCGTTGGGCGAACGACGGCGGGTCGACCACGACGATGTCGAACTTCTCGCCGCGCTTGACCCGTGCTTGCATGTCGTCGAAGGCGTCGGCCACCACGCTCGTGACCTCGCAGGCGCGCACAGCAGCGAGGTGGGTGTTGCGGTCGAGGTTGCGGCGGGCGACCGCCAGCGTCGGTGCACTCAGGTCGACGGCGGTGACGCGAGCCGCCCCGGCTGCGGCTGCGTGGACGGTGAAGCCGCCGGTCGAGGCGAACATGTCGAGCACCGTGCACCCGTCACCGACGCGGCGGACGAGTTCGGCGACGAAGGCGCGGTTGTCGCGCTGGTCGAGGAAGTGTCCTGTCTTCTGGCCGCGCACGACATCGGCCTCGAAGGCGAGGCCGTTCTCGAGGAATGCCACCGGCGCGTCGGGTGCGGTGCCGATCAGGGCGTCGCCCTCCTCGAGGCCGTGGAGTGAGGCAGGATCGAGCGAGCGGGCGAGGCGCAGGACGAGCGACGTCGGGTGCCACAGCTCGTCGATCACCGCGACGAGGTCGGCGAGGTGCGGGACCCATGCCGCGGTGTACAGCTTGATCACCAGCGTCGTGTCGTACGCGTCGAGGACGAGTCCGGGGAGCGAGTCGCCCTCGCCGTTCACGAGTCGCATACCCGTGGTGTCGCCTCGGTCGAGGAGGGGTTGGCGCCGTGCCACGGCGGCCGTCAGCCGGTCGCGCCAGAAGGCGTGGTCGATGGTCGTCGGAGAGCCGTGGTGGAGGACCCGGATGCGCAGCGGACTCGACGGGTCGTACAGGCCGATGGCGGCGAACTTGCGCTGGGCATCGAAGATGACGGCGAGGTCACCGACCTTGCCGTCGCCGGAGACAGAGGTGACCGAGTGGTCGTAGATCCACGGGTGCCCGGCTCGGACGTGGCGCAGGGCGTCGGGGGTGATCCGCACGGCGAGGCGGGTCTTCGACGGCTGCGGGAGGTCGGACAACGGGTTCACGCTGCGAGGGTAGGGTGTCGCGATGGTGGATGCGCTGACACGCGCGACGAACGTGCTGACACTCCTGCTCGAGTCGCGTCGCCCGCTGACGTTCGAGCAGATCGCCCACAGCCTCGCTGGCCAGTACGAGGGCTCTGAACAGACCCAGCGTGCGGCCTTCGAGCGCGACAAGGACACCCTCCGCTCCGTGGGCGTTCCGATCGACACCGAGGTACTCGGGGGCACCGACGCGGGCCGCACGGGATACTCCGTCGACCGTCGTCGCTACGAACTTGCCGACCTCGACCTGACCGACGACGAGCGCCGGGCACTCCAGTCCGCTGTTGCTGCCGTTCATGTCAGCGAGGGAGACGTCGGCATCCTGAAACTCGGTGGCGGTGCCTCGGAGCACGCGACGGTGGTCGCCAACGTGCCCGACGTTCCGGGGCTCGCCGTGTTGAGGGAGGCGTCGGCAGCGCGCGCCGAGGTGACCTTCACGTACAAGGACAAGGAGCGCCGGTTCCACCCGTATTCGTTGATGCTCCGCGATGGCTATTGGTACGCCATCGGCCACGAGGTCACCGTCGACGGGCAGCGCACCTACCGGGTCGATCGCATCGAGGGCGACGTGCAGCGGGGCGACGACGGGGTCTTCGTCCGGCCGGAGGGTTTCGACCCGCGTTCGGCCTTCCCCTCCGACGCGATGTTGATCGGTGGCGAGGAGGTCGTGGTGGCCAGGGTCAGGGTCGACGCGGCTCGCGCCGCCAAGGCCGTCATCCAGCTCGGCCCCGATGCCGTCGAGGAGAGAGGTGCTGACGGATCGGTGGTCATCGCCGTCCGGTGCGCGAACGTCGACGCGTTCCGCTCGTGGGTGTTCGGCATGGGTCTCCACGCCGAGGTGCTCTCCCCGCCATCGATCCGCGAGGCCGTGGTCGGCTGGCTGCGCGAGATGGTCGCCCCCGGGGGTGCCCGATGAGCCGGCGTCGTGGCCCGCGCTCGACGACCGACCGGCTCCGTCGGTTGTTGATCATGTTGCCGTGGATCATGGAGCGCGGCACGGCGCCGCTCTCCGAGATGGCCAGCACGTTCGGTCTCAGCGAGGCCGAACTCGTCAAGGACCTCGAGTTGGTCGCCTGTTGTGGGCTACCGCCGTTCCTCGACGAGATGGTCGACGTGTTCATCGACGAGGGGACGGTGTTCGTCGGGATCCCGCGGTTCTTCACCCGGCCGCTGCGGCTCACAGCCCCCGAGGGTTTCGCGCTCCTCGCCGCGGCTCGGGTCTCGATCGACCTCCCTGGGTTCGACGCCGGCGGTCCGCTCGCCCGCGCCCTGCGCAAGCTCGAGGCCGTGCTCGGGAGCGACGCCCTCGTCGTCGACGAGGACCGCCCGGCTGTCACCGACGACGTGGTGTCCGCGATCTCCGCTGGCGAGCGACTCCGGATGCGCTACCGGACGGGCGAACTCGGCGAGGTGAACGAGCGGGAGGTGTCGCCGCGTCTGGTGTTCGCCGACCGTGGCAACTGGTACCTCATCGCCGACGATCACCTGCGGGGCGAGGAGCGCGTCTTCCGGATCGACCGGATCGACTCGATCGAGCGGACGGGCGAGATCGACCCTCCCCGTGCGGTCGCTGCGCCGTCAGGCGACGACTGGTTCCGCGACAGCGACCTTCCCGTCGTGAAGGTCCGCCTCGACGACGCCGCGACCTGGGTCACCGAGCGGTACCCGCTGCGATCCTGTCAGGACGAGGGGGAGCACACCCTCGTCGGCCTGACGGTGGCTGACGAGAACTGGTTCGACAACCTTCTCCTGCGACTGGGGCGCCACGCCGAGGTCGTCGAGCCGGCCGACCGTGCGGGCCGCGCCCGTGAGGTCGCGGCGGCGCTGCTCGAGCGTTACGAGCGCGACGAACCCTGAGGGTCGACACCCGGGAGCTTGTCGAGGTCGGCCGTGTCGTGCACGCCGTGGGCGCGCAGGAGGTGGGGGAGTAGGGCCGCCGTGGCCTCGGCATCGGCAAGTGCGTCGTGCGGTCGGTCGATGGTGATGCCGTAACGCGAGCAGAGGTCGCCCAGCCGGTGGGACTGCTGGCGATCGGGGTCGAGCAGGCGCGACAGGCGCAACGTGCACAGGGCGCGCTCGATCGGGAGGGTCGTGCCGACCCGCCGGGCCTCCGCCTGGAGGAACCCGAGGTCGAAGGGGGCGTTGTGGGCGACGAACCGGGTGCCCTCGAGCCGGCGGGCGAGTTCGGTGAGGGCGACGTGGGTGCTCGGCGCACCACGGAGGTCGCGGCGGCGGATGCCGTGGATGTGCGTCGGACCGACCGATCCGAACCATCGCTGCCACGGATTCGAGCCGCTGACGAGAGTGGAGTAGGTGTCGAGCACCGTGCCGTCGGCATCGACCACGACGATGCCGAGTTGGAGGACGCGATGCCGATCGGCGCGCAGTCCGCTCGTCTCGACGTCGACGACGGCGAATCGTTCGCCCAGGAGCTGGGTGGTGGGCTCAGCCATGACGCGACATCCAGTCGAGGAGCGGGGTGCGGTCGAAGTAGTCGCGCCACAGGGTGATGCGGCCGTCGGTGACGGTGAACACCCCCGCCACGGCGAGTTCGAGCCACTCGACGGAACCGTCGGCGGTGTGGAGACCGAAGCGGTCGAGCCGCTCGTGGAGCACGGTGCCTGTCTCGAGCGTGCCCGACTCGACCTGGTTGCTCACTCGCCACTCGACGCTGGCGAAGGGCGCCATGAACGGAGCGAGGGTGGCCCGGACGGCCTCGGTGCCGCGGACCGGACCGAAGGGGACGTTGTCGTAGACACACTCGTCGTCGAGGAGACCGAGAGCAGCGTCAAGATCGCCGGACTCGACGAGCGACACGAAGAGGGAGACGAGGCGTCCGGGTGAGGACGACGGATCGGAGGACATGGCGGGCACCCTAACGTCAGGGTGTCGCGGGGTTCGGCAGGGCTCTGCCGTCAGCGGCCGGTCAGCGGGACGTGCCGGTGGCGCGCAGGCCGATGGGGGCCGAGACGGTGTACCCGAGGAGGTGACGCTGCTCCTCGCTCTCGCCGGCCCAGAAGCCGTACTCGTGGTTCTCCCGTGCATAAGTACGGCACTGGTCGATGACCGGGCACGACATGCACAGACGGCGGGCCTTGGCCTCACGACGCTCACGTGCCTGGGGCCGCTCGGCCTTCGGCGGGAAGAACAGCGGGGTGCGGCCCTTGCAGGCTGCGTCGTCCATCCAGTCGGCGGCGGGTGCCTTCCCGGGAACCGCGAGGGGTTCGGTTCCCGTGATGCGGACATCGATGCGGTGGAGGGTGATGCTCTCGAGTGCGGACATTGGGGCCTCGCAGGTTCGCCGGGTCGGTGCATCCGGATGGATGCGAACACGGGAACAGATTTAGCACTAAACCTATTCCCGAGTCCACCATCTCTTTCCGACCGGGTTCTCCGGGACCCGCCCGGCAGGGTCGCCGCCACCCGGAACGGGCGGGGATCCCGTTCCGGGAGGTGCGTGCGGTGGGCCTCCCGTAGCCTGTCGGCGTGGTGCTCCCGTCCCCCGTCGTACGTGTCGACGACCTGCGTCGGGGCTGGTCGCGGCAGTTCGACGGACCGGTACGGGAGATCGTCGCCCGGCGTCTCGACGAGGTCGTCGAAGCGGTCAGGGAGGCCGAGGCCGAGGCAGCCGCTGGCCGGTGGGTCGTGGGCTATCTCGCCTA
>JBEBDM010000261.1:0-11241 GCA_041156905.1 Actinomycetota bacterium
CGTAGGTGGCCTCGGGACGACCGGCGCCGCGGTAGGCGTCGGTCGGGGTGAGGTTGGTGTACAGACCCGTGCACGAGAAGTCGTACGCGAGGGGCAGGTCGTAGACACCGGCGTAGAGGAAGGCGCCGAGGATCGGGATGCCACCGGTGATCAGCTGCTGATAGGCGCCCATGTCGGCGAGGAGCCGGATGCGCACGGCGGTGAGCTTGCCGTCGGCGTCGGCGGCAAGCTCGACGTGCTGGATCTGACCGCGACCGTGGATCGTGGCCATCGCGTTCTCGCCACGCTCCTCGACCCAGCGCACGGGGGTGCCGTGCTTGCGGGAGAGGGCGACGCAGAGCAGCTCCTCGGCGTAGACGTCGAGCTTGCTGCCGAAGCCGCCGCCGACGGCCGGGGCGACGACGCGCATCTGGTGCTCGGGGATACCGAGCGTCAGGGCGACCATCACCTTGAGGATGTGCGGGATCTGCGTGGCGCTGTACAGCGTCATGTCGCCACCGAATGGCTGCGGCACGGCCACGATCGCTCGTGGCTCCATCGCCATCGGGATGAGGCGCTGCTGGACGTAGCGCTCCTTGACGGTGAAGGCGGCCGAGTCGAAGGCCTTCTGGACCTGTCCGGTCTCGCCCTCGATGAGCAGCGGCCACGTGTAACTGGCGTTGGTGCCGAGATCCTCGTGGATGACGAGACGATCGGAGAGCGCATCCTCGAGGTCGACGACGGCGGCGAGCGGCTCGTAGTCGACCTCGATGAGGTCGAGGGCGTCGCGGGCGACGGCCTCGCTGGTCGCCAAGACGCAGGCCACGCCGTCACCGACGTAGTTCGCCTTGGTGGCAGCCAGTGGGTAGTGCGCCGGGTTCTTCATGTCGGGCGTGACGGCCCATGCGTTGGGCATCGGCGCGCCCCACATCGGCATGAGGTCGGCCCCCGAGTAGGCGGCGACGACACCCGGATGGGCGGCAGCAGCCGACACGTCGACCCGACGGATCCGGGCGTGGGCGTACGGGCTGCGCAGCACGGCGAGGTGCAGGGCCCCCGGGACGTTGAGGTCGTTGGTGTAGCGGGCTTCGCCGGTGAGCAGGGCCGGATCCTCCTTGCGGAGCATCCGGGTCCCCAGGACCGAAGTCGGCCGGTCGTCGGTGACGGTCATCTCAGTACCCCCCAGTACGAGTTGGTGTCGCGTTGTCGGTGTGTGGTTCCGGTCAGGTCACTTCGCCTGGGCGCAGGCGAGGACCGACTTGACGATGTTGTGGTAGCCGGTGCAGCGGCAGAGGTTGCCCTCGAGACCGAGGCGGACCTCTTCCTCGGTCGGGTTCGGGTTCTCCTTGAGCAGGCTCGTGGCCGCCATGACCATGCCGGGCGTGCAGTAGCCGCACTGGAGACCGTGGTTCTCCATGAACGCCTTCTGCATCGGGTGCAGTTCACCGCCCGAGGCCATGCCCTCGATCGTGGTGACGGCGGAGCCGTCGGCCTGCGCGGCGAGCACGGTGCAGCTCTTCACGGCCTCGCCGTCGAGATGCACGCTGCAGGCGCCACACGACGACGTGTCGCAACCGATGTTCGTACCCGTCAGGCCGCAGACGTCGCGGACGTAGTGCACGAGCAGCGTGCGCGGCTCGACGTCGTCCTCACGGGCTGCGCCGTTCACGGTGACCTGGATCTTCATCGAACTCCCCCTCACAGGTTCCCCGCCCCCCATGGCGGTGCCACATCATGCCCTATCGGGGAGCCCGCCGTAAACACGCAGGTCGCTCGGCCGTCAGCCGAGGGGGCGGTGGTGGTGGGGCATGCGGCGTGGGAGGGTGGCGGCGAAGACCACGGCGAAGACGACCGCGGCGGTGAGACCGATCGTCGCCCCGGGGGCGGCCTCGAGGTGGTAGCTCAACACCAGCCCGACGAACCCCTCGGCGACGCCGAGCAGGACGGCCCACGTGGTCATCTGGCGCAGCGACCGGGCGAAGAGCCGGGCCGTGGCAGCCGGGGTCACGAGCAGGGTGACCGACATGACCGTGCCGACCGCCCGGAGGCTGATCACGACGACGACGGCGAGCAGGACCACGAGGATCGCCTGGACGAGTTCGACCCGGACGCCCACCTGCTCGGCCTGGACGTGGTCGAAGGTGGCGAGGCGCAACTCGCCGAACAGAGCGAGCACGGTCGCCACGGCGGCGCCGCCGAGGGCGATGTTGAGCCAGATGTCGCCCCAGCCCACCGTCAGGACCCGACCGAACAGGAAGTGGGTGAGCTCGACCCCGGTGTCGAGCCGTGAGATGACGACGACGCCCAGCCCGAAGAACGCGGTGCCGAGCACGGTCACCACCGTCTCCTGGCCGAGTCGCCGGTTGCCGGAGAAGGTCACGAGGAGGGTTGCCAGCAGGAGGCCTGCCCCGACGGCGCCGAAGAGCACGTCGACCCCGATCGCGTAGGCGATGCCCACACCGGCGAGCGTTCCGTGGGCCATGGCGTCCCCGAGGTTCGCCATCCGGCGCAGCACCACCCAGGTGCCGACGACGGGAGCGACGATGCCGATGACGAGGGTCGCCACGAGGGCGCGCTGCATGAACTCGGCGCGGAACGGGTCGAGGAGCCAGCTCACCGTGCGGGCCTGACGGAGAAGAGGGTGTCGACGGCCTCCATCGAGAGCACGTCGGACGGCGCCCCGTCGACGAGCAACGTGCCGTTGACGGCGAGGCAACGAGGGAACCGGCGACGGACCAGACCGAGGTCGTGGGTGGCGACGAGGAGAGTCGTTCCCTGCTCGACGAGGGCAGCGAAGACGTCGAACAACTCCTCCGTCGTCGGTTCGTCGACCCCGCTCAACGCCTCATCGAGGAGCACGACCGACGCTTGCTGGGCGAGCGATCGGGCGAGATAGGCGCGCTGCAGTTGTCCACCGCTGAGCTCGGTGAGCGACCGGTCGGCGGTACCAGGCAGCAGGACCCGGGTGAGTGCCTCGTCGACGACGACACGGTCGGCTTCGGTGGGTCGCTGCCACCAGCGACGGAAACGCCGGCGCCCTGCGCACACGAGTTCGCCGACCGTGAGCGGGAAGGCGAGGTCGCTCTCGTTGCGCTGGGGGATGTAGGCGATGTCCATCCGGTCGGTGCGGTCGTGGCAGTGCACGCCGTTGACCTCGACGACCCCGTCGTGGTTGACGAGTCCGCAGATGGCCTTCATCAGCGTGCTCTTGCCGGCGCCGTTGGGACCGACGACGGCAATCAGCTCGCCTCGCCGCACGGAGAACGACACGTCGTCGAGGACGCGACGGTCACCGAGTTCGACTCCGAGCGACTGCAGTTCGAGCACGACCCCGTCGGGGCCGGGCGCGTGATGCGGGCCGTGGCTGTGGCGGTGGGGGCTCACGGGCAGCCGAGTCCGGCGCGTAGGGCGGTCAGGTTGGAGCGCATGATCGACGCGTAGTCATCGCCCGCCGCGATCTGATCGGCGGAGAGCGCCTCGACAGGGTCGAGCTGGGCGGCGGTCGCTCCGACCTCGTCGGCCAGGGTGGCCGAGAGGTCGCCGGGCAGACCCTCCTCGAAGAAGATCGTGGTGACGCCCTCGTCGCGGGCCAGCGCGGCGAGCGACTCGAGTGTCGCCGCGGACGGCTCCTCGCTCGGCGAGATCCCGGCGATGGGCATGTTGCGCAGGCCGTAGGCGGCGGCGAGGTACCCGAACGCGTCGTGGCCCGTGACGAGAAGGTCGGAGGCACAGCCCGTGAGGCCGGTCGACATCTCGGCGTCGAGGGCGTTCATGGCCTCTGCGTAGGCGGCGGCGTTGGCCTGCCACGTGCTGTCCCGTGAGGGATCGATCCGCGACAAGGCGTCGGCGACGGTCGTCGCCATCGTCGCCATGTTCGTGGGGTCGAGCCACACGTGCGGGTCGGCGACGCCGTCGGCCGAGTCGATGCGCTCGATGCCCGAGAAAAGGTCGATCACCTCTCCGTCGAGCGCCGTGGCGGCCGCGTCGACCGCGGGCTGGAACCCGGAGAGGAGGAACAGGGCGCGGGCATCACCGAGTTCGTCGAGTTGCTTGGCCGTCGGCTCGTACTCGTGGGCCTCCTCGCCCTGGGGAACCACGGAGGCCACGACGACATCGGTGCCGACGGTGACGGCCCGCACGACGTCCTCGAGCGGAGCGAACCCGGCGGCGACGACGAGCGCCCCGGACGACGGTTCGTCGTCGGAACAGGCGACGCCGATGAACGCGAGCGCGCTGACACCAAGGAGCGCGGCAGACGAGCGGCGACGGTGGGTAGCGGACGGACTCCGGAACATGGGGGCAGGGTACTTCGAATGGGAAGCATTCTCATTTGGGTGAGAGGAGTTCCCGTTATGGTGTGGCCATGTCAACGGAGCGACCGGCACCGAGTGCAGCCCTCGCAGCCGCTGCGATGCGGGAAATGGCCCCCTTCGAGGTCCGTCTCACGGCCCATCGCCGGGCGGTGCTCGGTGCGCTCGAGGCGGCAGGCCGTCCGCTCAGCGTGGAGGAGGTCGTGGCGGCGGCCGGGGTGCCGACGAGCACGGCGTACCGCAATCTCTCCGAACTCGTCGATTGCGGGGTCGTGGCGCGCGTGGCGGGTGCGGGCGGAGCCGACCGGCACGAACTCGCCGAGGCGCTCTCGCACCATCATCACCACCACATGGTCTGCACGCGGTGTGGGACCGTCTCCGACTTCGATCCGAGTCGGCAGCTCGAACGCCTCATCGGCCGGGAGATCGAGCAGATCCTCGAGGAGACAGGGTTCGCCGTCGATCACCACGTGTTCGACGTCCGCGGTCTGTGCCGCAGGTGCCGCGACTGACGAGAGTCGGTGACCGCCCGCTGGACTGGGCTGGGCTGGTCCGGTCTGGCCTGGTCGTGGGTCAGGTGATCGGGGCGGTGTCGTCGAGGTCGCGGCCGATGCGCCAGTCGCTCCCGTAGCGCGTAAACCAGCGCTCGACCTCGTCGGGGTGCAGCGGGGGAGAGACGAGGTACCCCTGGGCGAGATCGCACCCGAGTCGGGTGAGTTCGTCCCGCTGGGCGACCGTCTCGACACCCTCGGCGACGACCTCGAGGCCGAGGGCGTCGGCCATGCCGATCATCGCCGCGACCACGGCATGGTCCTCGGAGTGCTCGATCATCCCGCCCACGAACGAGCGGTCGATCTTGATCGCCGAGAGCGGATAACGACGGATGTGGGTCAGCGACGAGTAGCCGGTCCCGAAGTCGTCGAGACAGAGGCTGATGCCCATCGCGCGGAGCTGTTCGAGGGTGTGCTCGGGCGACACCCGACCGCCACCAGGCCGGCGGGTGAGCGTGGCGTGCTCGGTGATCTCGACCACGAGCCGACGTGCCGGGAGGTCGTGCTCGGCGAGGATCAACCCCACGCGGTCGCACAGGCCGCGGTCGGCGAGCTGGGCGACCGACAGGTTCACGCCGACGCTGACATGGGCCGGGAGCGCGCACAGCGAGCGACACGCCGAGCGGAGTACGACGTCGCCGAGGAGCAGTTCGAGTCCGGCGTCCTCGGCGAGGTCGAGGAACGCGGCGGGCGAGAGAATCCCGTTGCGGGGGTGGTGCCACCGCACGAGCGCCTCGAACGAATCGGTGCGCCCGGTGTCGAGCCGGGAGATGGGCTGCAGGTAGGCGACCACCTCGCCACGGGCGAGGCCGGCGGCGAGGTCGTCGGCGAGGGCGCGGCGTTCGTTGGCGCTGCGCTGGCGCTGGCCGACAGCCCGTTCGGGTTCGCCGCGCCGACCGGCCTTGGCCTCGTACATCGCCAGGTCAGCGTCGGCGAGGAGGCCGGTGACGGTGGCGTCGTCGTCGGAGAGCGCGAGCCCGACGCTCGCGGTCACGCGCACGGGACCCTCGGACAGCAGGTACGGCATCGAGAGTGTGGCATCGATCCGGTCGCAGAGCGACTGGGCGGCGGGCCGTTCGGTGATCCCGGGTGACACGACGACGAACTCGTCGCCGCCGACCCTCGCGACGAGGTCGCCGGGCCGGACGACGGAGCGGAGGCGGTCGGCGACGACGCGCAGGAGTTCGTCGCCGGCCTCGTGACCGAGGAGGTCGTTCACCGGCTTGAAGCGGTCGAGGTCGATGAACACGACGGCGGCGCGGGCGTGGCGGTGGACGATGTCGTCGAGGGTCTCGAGCAGGACGGAGCGGTTGGCGAGACCGGTGAGGGCGTCGTGTGTCGCGAGGTGTTCGAGCGTGGTGCGGGTCTGCACGAGTTCGGTGACGTCGTGCCCGGTGACGATGAAGCCACGCACCACGGGGTCGTCGACGAGGTTGACGACCTCCCACCGCATCGGACGCGGGGCCAGGGTCCGGTCGCTCGTGAGCATCGCGGCCTCGACGATCACCGACTGTCCCTCGATCGCGGCGGAGGTCTCGATGACCTCGGCGAGGCGACCTGCCGTGCCATCGGCGCAGAAGTCGGCGAGCGGCCGACCCACCACCCGCCCGAGGTCGTGGCCGAGCAGACGGGTGAACGCGCCGTTCGCGCTGCGCACCGTGCCGCTCGGGTCGAGCAGGAGCGTGACGGCGGCCGCGTGCTGGACCACGTGGCGGAAGAGTTGGTCGTCGTCCTGGGCGACCTCCCACATGCGGCGCTCGGTGATGTCGCGCGCGACCACCACCACCGACCGGACGCCGTCGACCGCGAGGGCGTTGGTCCCGATGAACTCGACCCAACGCCAGCCACCGTCGGCGTGGGCGACTCGCACCTCGACCGCCGTGCCGACCTCCTCCTCGAGGATGGTCGACCCCGATGACAGGACGACGGCCTGGTCGTCGGGGTGCACGACCTCGACCACCCGTCGCCCGACGACCTCGGCCGGGGTCCAGCCGAGCAGGCGCTCGCTGGCGCTGTTGACCCACGTGAGCGTGAGGGTGTCGTCGAGGAGCATGACGAGGTCGGGCAGGTGCTCTGTCACCGTGCGGAGGTCGGGCGTCGTGCTCACCCGCCCATTATCGACCGTCGGGTGGTCGTCAGTCCGCCATCGTCAGCGGGTTCCCCAGACGAAACGATGGGTGTGGATGCCGAAGTACGTGAACGACTCCACCGAGCGCACGTCCGGGATGCGGCGGACCTCGTCGTCGATGACCTGCAGGAGGCGCGACGAGTCCTCGCAGAGCACCTCGACCAGGAGATCGAACGACCCCGACGTGAACACCACGTAGATGACCCCGGCGATGTCGGCGATGCGATCAGCGACGTCGCGCACGTTGCGGTCGACGCGCACGCCGAGCGCGGCCATGACGGGGTATCCGAGAGCCATCGGGTTGGTGACACCCACGACCTCGACGACCCCTGCGTCGAGCAGCCGTTGGACGCGCATGCGGGTGGCCGCGGGCGAGAGCCCGACGAGCTCGGCGAGGTCGGCGTACGACGCCCGGCCGTCACGTTGCAACTCGTCGATGAGTCGACGGTCGGTGTCGTCGAGGGGCGTCACGCGGTCAGCCTCCCACACCGTGGTCGGGCGGGCCTGACGGGCGCCAGTGCCGGTCCTCGGGAATGCTGTTGCCGCCGTCGACGACGATCAGCTGGCCGGTGACGTACGACGCCTCCGGCGACGCGAGGAAGGCGATCACGGCGGCGACCTCTTCGGGCGTGCCGGATCGCCGCATCGGGGCGAGACGACCGGCGGCTGCCTCGACCTCGGTCTGCGAACCCGTGGCGATCCATCCGGGAGCGACAGCGTTGACGGTGATGTCGTCACCAGCGCACTCGAGGGCAAGGGCGCGCGTGAGGCCGACCATCCCTGCCTTGGCGGCGTGGTAGGCGAGATCGCCGATGAACGCCTGGACCGGCCCCGACGTGCTCGCGACGTTGACGATGCGACCGGACGGTGACCGACGCAGGAAGGGGAGGGCGGCCCGGCACATGGTGAAGCAGGTCGTCAGGTTGCGGGCGAGACCGTCCGACCACTCGGCGTCGGAGGTCGCCTCGGCCGACGAGTCGACCATCTCGCCCCCGACGGCGATCATCCCCGCGTTGTTGACGACGGCGTCGAGGCGCCCGTGCTGCTCGGAGATCCCGTGCACGAGGGTGTCGGCGGCGTCGGTGTCGATCAGGTCACACACCACTCCGTCGGCAGTGATCCCCGCTGCGGTGAGCTCGGCCACGCGCTGGTGGATGCGGTCGGTGGTCGAGGACACGACCACGTGGAACCCCCGCTGGCCGAGTGCACGTGCGGCCGCGATACCGATCCCGGTGGGTGACCCTGCGCCGGTGACGAGCGCGACGGGTGAGGGGGTCATGCGGAGATCATCCCACGCGGCTCAGCCGACGAGGGCGTCGACCGCGGCGCGGAAGACCTCGGTGTGGCGGTCGACGTCGGCGGCCTGGTGAGACGGTGACATCAGCGCCATGTTGTGGAACGGGGTCAGCAGGATGCCGCGGTTGATCGCGAAGAGGTGCATGAACGCATCGAGTTCGTGATCGACGGCGGCGGCCGCGGCCGCGCCATCGCGCGGTGGCGGGCAGAACCAGTACTCGGCACGACCACCGAGCTGCTGCACGTTCCACGGCAGGCCGTGGTGGTCGATGGTCTGCTGCACTCCATCGGCCCACGCCGTGGCGAGCGGGACCATGTGGGCGAAGTCCTGTTCGCGCAGCGTCGTGGAGAGCGTGGCCTTCACCGCGGCGAGAGCGAGGGCATTGCCGGTGAGCGTGCCCCCGACACCGCTGACGTCGATCCCGTCGTGGGCGATGACCGGGCCGAGGCGCGCGGCGACGTCGGTGCTCATGCCATACGCCGCAGCAGGCATCCCGCCGCCGATGGTCTTGCCGATGACGAAGAAGTCGGGTTCGAGGCCCCACGCTCGGGTGGCCCCGCCGGGTCCGACGCAGATCGTGTGCGTCTCGTCGATCACGAGCAGTGTCCCGTGCTGGCGCGTGAGAGAGCGCAACGCCTCGTGGAAGCCGGGGTCGGGGAGCACGATGCCGATGTTCGTGAGGGCGGGCTCGGCGAGCACGCACGCGATGTCGCCGGTGGCGAGGGCCGACTCGAGCGCGTCGACGTCGTTGAACGGGACGACGACGGTGGTGAGCGAGGGGTCGACCTGCGGGCCGATGCTGCCCGGCCGGGGGAGGGTGCGTCCGGTGGTGGCGTCGCGGGTGACGAGGCTCTCGTCGACACTGCCGTGGTAGCACCAGTCGAAGACGAGCACCTTCGAGCGACCCGTGAGGTGGCGGGCGAAGCGGAGGACGAACCGGTTGGCGTCGGTGGCGGTCATCGCCATCTGCCAGAACGGGAGACCGAAACGGCGAGCGAGTTCGTCGCCGACCCACGCGGCGTCGTCGCTGGGGAGCATGGTCGTGATGCCCCGCTGGGCCTGGCGATGGAGCGCCTCGGCCACCTGCGGGAGGGCATGGCCGGTCATCGCGCCCGTGTCGCCGAGACAGAAGTCGACGTACTCGATGCCGTCGACGTCGGTGAAGCGAGCGCCCGACGCCGTGTCGAAGAAGAGCGGGAACGAACCCGGCCAGCGGGTCATCCAGGCCATCGGAACGCCGCCGAGCAGTGATCGTCCGGCCTCGGTGGCGCGAGCGCGCGAGGCCGGGTGGAGGTCGACGAAGGTCTGCTCCTCGGCAGCGTGGAGACGGGCGAGCCGCTGGCGATCGATCATGCCAGCGAGGGTATCACCACCGATTCGCTCGCTGATGAAGCCATCGACGAGCGAATCACTCGTCAGTTGCCGGCTGCGGCGATCGCGTGCCACACGCGCTGGGGCGTGCAGGGCATGTCGACGTGGGTGACGCCGAGGTGAGTGAGTGCATCGACCACTGCCGACTGGACGGCCGGGGTGCTGCCGATCGTGCCGCTCTCGCCGATCCCCTTGGCGCCCAGCGGGTTGTGGAACGTCGGGGTCTCCATGTGCACGACCTCGACGCTGGGCAGTTCGGCGGCCGAGATGAAGGCGTAGTCGGCCAGGTTCGACGTGACGGGGTTGCCGTCGGAGTCGTAGCGGACCTCCTCGAGGAGCGCCTGTGCCGTGCCCTGGGCGACGCCACCGTGGATCTGACCCTCGAGCAGCATCGGGTTGAGCACCCGGCCAGCGTCGTCGCAGGCGACGTGGCGCAGGTGGGTGACCTTGCCGGTCTCGATGTCGACCTCGACCACGGCGACGTGCGCACCGAACGGGAAGGTGGCGGCGCTCTGGAAGAACAGAGCGTGCTGGAGTCCCTCGGGCAGCTCGGCGTCGCCGTGGGCGGCCACGGCGAGCTCGGCCCAGCCCTTGCCCATCGCCGGGGTCCCGGTCACGTGGAACATGCCGCGGGCCTTGTCGAGCACCACGTCGGCCTCGTCGGCCTCGAGGAGACGGGCCGCGAGCTTGCGGGCCTTCTCGACCAGTTCGGCGGCGGCGTTCCAGACGGCGGCACCACCGTGCTGGAGAGAACGCGACCCCATCGTGCCGGCGCCCTCGGGCACCAGGTCGGTGTCGCCCCACACCACTTCGATGCGGTCCATCGGGATGCCGGTCTGCTCGGCGGCGAGCATGCTCCACGCCGTGACATGGCCCTGGCCGTGCGGCGAGGTACCGGTGTAGACGATGGCCCGACCGTCGTCGGTGACCTCGACCTTGGCGTGCTCACCGAAGGGAGCGACGCCACCAGTGATCTCGACATAGGTGCTCACGCCGATGCCGAGCTGCTTCGGGCCGCCCTCGGCCCGACGACGCTTCTGCTCGGCGCGGAGGCTGTCGTAGTCGGCGGCGGCGAGGGCGCGATCGAGGGCCTCCTCGAAGTCGCCGACGTCGTAGGTCTGGCCCGCGGCGGTCGAGTGCGGCTCGAGGAACTTCGGGATCAGGTTGATGCGACGGACCTCGGCCGGGTCCTTGCCGACGGCGACGGCGAACAGGTCCATCGCCCGCTCGGCGGCAGCGGTGGCCTCGGGGCGACCGGCACCGCGGTAGGCAGTGGTGATTGCGGTGTTCGTCACGACGCTGGTGGTGCGGCACTCGATGTTCGGGATGTCGTACACGGCACTAGCCATCGGCTTGGTCATGAACGGGGCGAGGATCGCTCCCATCTCGACGAAGTAACCGGCGTCCTGGAGAACACGGAGCTGGTAGTGGGTGACCTTGCCGTCACGGCTTCCGCCGACGGTGATGTACTGCACCTGCGCACGGCCGTGTCCCATCATCATCATCGACTCGCTGCGGGTCTCGCGCCAGCGCACGGGCCGGCCGCACGCCTTGGCGATCACGCCGAGGACGCTCTCCTCGGGGTCGCACGAGATCTTGGCGCCG
>JBEBDM010000262.1:0-13713 GCA_041156905.1 Actinomycetota bacterium
CTGCTCGACGAGAACGTCGAGGCCGAGGGACACGAGTACTTCGGCCTCAACGCCTTCGACGTCGATCGCGCGCACCGTCTCCTCGCATGGAGCAGCGACACCGACGGCAGCGAGGAGTACACGCTGCGCATCCGCGACCTCGACACCGGCACCGACCTTCCCGACACGCTCGAGGACACGACGTGGGGCGGGACGGCGTGGTCGGCCGACAGCACACACCTGTTCTACGTGACCCCCGACGAGCAGATGCGCCCGTGCACCGTGTGGCGCCATCGCCTCGGCACGCCGCAGTCGGACGACGTCCAGGTCTTCCACGAGCCCGACGAGCGGTTCTACGTGGCGGTCGACATCAGCCGTAGTGGCGCATGGATCATGATCGACTCCGGCAGTCGCACGAGCACCGAGGCCTACCTGATCCCCGCGGACGAACCGGAGCAGACTCCTCGTCTCGTCCGGCCGCGCACCGACGATCTCGAGTACACCCTCGACCACTGGGGCGACCAGTGGGTGGTGCTCACCAACGACGCCGCCACCGACTTCCGGGTGATGACCGCGCCGATCGACGCCCCGGCCGAGTGGACCGAACTCGTCGCCCACGAAGCGGGCCGGCGGATCACCGCGGTGGAGGCATTCGCCGGTCATCTCGTCCTGCACGAGTGGAGCAACGCCCAACCTCGCGTCCGCATTCTCTTCCGCGACGGGACCGAGCGGGTCATCGAACCCCTCGACGAGCCCCACGACATCGAACTCGAGTCGAACCCCGAGTGGGAGACCGAGCGGGTCCGCTACCACGTCCAGTCGCTGACCACTCCCGCCACGATCTACGAGGAGCCGGTGCGCGGCGGCGAGCGCACCCTCCTCAAGCAGACGCCGGTCCCGCACGTCGAGCTCACCAACTACGTGTCGGAGCGGCACTGGGCCACGGCCGACGACGGCACGCAGGTTCCCGTCGACATCATCCGCCGGGCCGACCTCACACCCGACGGCACCGCCCCGTTGGTCGTGTACGGGTACGGCAGCTACGAGGCATCGATGCCGCCGTGGTTCAGCGTCGCCCGTCTCTCGCTCCTCGACCGAGGTGTCGTGTGGGCACTGGTCCACCCCCGTGGGGGCGGCGAGCTGGGCCGCTCGTGGTACCTCCACGGCCGGCTGCTCGAGAAGCGGAACACGTTCACCGACACCATCGCCTGCACCGAGCACCTCCTCTCCCTCGGATGGGGCAACCATCGGCGGGTTGCCGTCCGCGGCGGCAGTGCCGGAGGCCTGCTCGTCGGCGCCTGCATCACGATGCGCCCCGATCTGTGGCGTGCCGCTGTCGCCGAGGTCCCCTTCGTCGACGTCGTCACGACCATGTCCGACCCCTCGCTCCCGCTCACGGTTACCGAGTGGGAGGAGTGGGGCGACCCGCGAGCCGAGCCCTACGCCTCGTACATGCGCAGCTACTCGCCGTACGACTGCACGGTGGCGGCCGGCTACCCCGCCCTCTACGTGACCGCCGGCCTCAACGACCCGCGCGTGAGTTACCACGAGCCGGCGAAGTGGATGGCCCGACTCCGCGACGTCCGCACCAACGACGCAACGCTGATCATGCGGTGCGAGATGGGCGCAGGCCACGGCGGCCCGAGTGGGCGCTACGAGAGCTGGCGCGACGAGGCGAGGGTGCTCGCGTTCCTGCTGGCCGAACTCGGCTGAGTGCACGTGGTCCGCGAGGCCTGTGCCTCAGGACCACATCGCGATCATGGACAACAGCAACAAACCACCGTTGCGGGCCAGGTGACCCGGCCCGAGCGGACGGGCCGACCATGCACCGAAGCACGCACAGGGTGGCCTCACGCCCTGGGCGAGACGAACGCCGAGCAGGACCGTGAACGCGAGGAGCAACACGGCCGATGCCACGGCGGGCCACGGGGTCCACGGACCACCGACGAGCAGGCCGCCCAGCAACGCCTCGACGAAGGGAACCGGAGCTGCGATCACCGCCGACACTCCGAGCGCTGCCGCGTTCGCCTGCCACTGACGCAGCCCGGCGAGCTTGGTCGCCGCCGAGACGGCGAACACCACCCCGAGCACGATCCGGGCGACGTCGGCGACGATCACGATCAGTCCACCGGGAGGACGACGACCTGGCCCTCAGCCGCGGAGATCACCTTCAGCCCGGAGTCGGCCGCCTGTACCGAGGCGAGACGAGCGACGTCGTCGAGGTGGTCGTCGGTGCGGCCCGGATCGTGGTGGAACAGGGCGAGCGTCCCGACACCACACTGCTCGGCGACCCAGATCGCGTACTCGATCGTGCAGTGACCCCAGTCGGCCTTCTGGGCGAACTCGGCGGGCGTGAACTGCGAGTCGTGGATGAGAAGGTCGACACCCTCCACCAGCTCACGGGCGCCGTCACTCAGGGCGAACGAACCGTCGCGCGGCTGCTGGTGGTCGCTGAGGTACGCCACCGAGCGACCGTTCCACTCGACGCGATAACCGAGGGTCGGACCGATGTGAGGGATCAGCCGGGACATCACCGAGTAGCCACCGACCGAGAACTCGGCGTCGGCGGTGTCGTGCACGCGGATGGTGCCCGGCAGCACGTCGAGCGACACGGGGAACGCCGGCGGACGGATGAGGCGGCAGAACGCGTCGGCGGCCGACGAGCCGTCCTCCTGCACGGGCGCATGGATGTCGAGCTCCGAGCCGGCCTTCAGCAACGGCGTGAAGAACGGGAGCCCCTGCGCGTGGTCCCAGTGGAGATGGGTGAGCAGACACGTGCCACGGAACGACCCGTCGTGCGGCTGGCACTGACCGAAGTACCGCAGGCCCGTGCCGAGGTCGAACAACAGCGGCTGCTCACTGGGCGCGTGCAGCGACACGCACGACGTGTTCCCGCCGTACCGCTTCGTGTCATCGCCATGGCAGGGGGTCGAACCCCGGACACCGTGGAACGTGACGTGAAGAGCCTGTTCACCCCCGATGGAGGCGACGCTACGACCTCGGTGTCGTGGCGGTAAACACTCCGGGGGCGTGACGTTTGCCACGCCGTCGTCCACCACGACACGGGCCGACGTGACGGCGGCGGCTACGTTGCGCGAATGGCGACCATCCACGAACGCACCGTCACGGCCAACGGCCTCGACTTCGGGATCCTCGAGTGTGGCGAGGGTCCGCTCGCACTCTGCGTCCACGGGTTCCCCGACACCGCCCATTCGTGGCGTCACCTGCTGCCCGCGCTCGCCGATGCGGGCTATCACGCCGTCGCCCATTTCCAGCGCGGCTACGCGCCGACCAGCATCCCCGCCAGCGGGTACTACCAGACTGCTGCCCTGGCGACCGATGCCAACGCCCTCCACGAGGCGCTCGGCGGCGGACCCGACGCCGTGCTGATCGGCCACGACTGGGGCGCCCCGGCCGTCTACGGCGCAGCCTCGACTGCACCCGATCGCTGGTCGAAGGTCGTCGGGATGGCCGTCCCCCCGGGGCCCGCCCTCGGTATGGCGTTCATCGGCAACCTCGCCCAGCTCAAGCGCAGTTGGTACATGTTCTTCTTCCAGTCGCCGCTCGCCGATCTCGTCGTCCCGGGCAACGATCACGCCTTCATCGACATGCTGTGGGCCGACTGGTCGCCGGGCTTCGACGGTGCTGCCGACAGCGCCCGTGTCAAGGCCGCCCTCGCCGACCCGGCCAACCTCTCGGCTGCCCTCGGCTACTACCGCGCCACGCTCGGCGACGGCCCGAAGGATCCGGCGCTCGACGGTGTCCAGGCCGCCACTCAGCAGGTGCCCGCCCAGCCGACGCTGTACCTGCACGGCCGTCAGGACGGCTGTATCGGGGTGGAAGTCGCCGAGCTCTGCGCGGCGATGCTGCCTCCACACGCGAAGGTCGAGATCGTCGACGGTGCGGGCCACTTCCTCCAGGTCGAGCGACCCGACGTGGTGAACCGACTCGTCGTCGACTTCCTCGGCGGTGCTGGCGCATGACGCGCCCGGGCGCCCCGGCGCTCCCCGACGGCCTCGTGATCGTGGTCAAGGAGGAGTGTGAGACCTGCCGCATGGTGGCCCCACTCGTCGCCTCGCTCGACGCCCACGTCGTCACCCAGGACTCCCCCGGCTGGCCCGCCAGCACCGCGGTGCACGACACCGACCTCGCGATCAGCTGGCACCACGACATCGAGACGGTGCCGACCCTCATCCGGGTCGTCGACGGCGTCGAGGTCGAACGGACCGTCGGCTGGTCGCGCGCCGAATGGCAACGCATCACCGGCGACGCGGCACTCGGCGCCGACCTCCCCGTCATGAGGCCTGGCTGCGGCTCGATGTCGGTCGACCCTGATCTTGCCGATGCACTCGAGGCACGCTTCGGTGGAAGCGTCCTGCGCTCGCGTCGCCTCGAGATCGCCGAACTCGAGGACGAGTTCGAGGCTCTCTTCGACCGTGGATTCAGCGACGGGCTCCCGCTCGTCCCGCCCACTCCCGAGCGGGTCCTCCGGATGCTCGCGGGAACCACCCGGGCTCCCGACGAGATCGTCGCCATCGTTCCCCCTGACCTCGTCGAGGTGACCGTCGAGAAGGTCGCCGTCAACGCCGTCATGGCCGGTTGCCGCCCCGAGTACATGCCCTGGGTGCTCGCCGCGCTCGAGGCCGTGTGCAACGACGAGTTCAACATCCACGGCGTGCTCGCCACCACCATGCCGGTCGGTCCGGTGATCATCGCCAATGGTCCGGGCACCCGCGCCATCGGGATGAACAGCGATGGCAACGCCCTCGGGCAGGGGAACCGGGCCAACATGACCATCGGACGGGCCGTCCAGCTCGTCGTGCGCAACGTCGGCGGTGGTCGACCCGGCGAGGTCGACCGGGCGACGCACGGCAACCCCGGCAAGCTCTCGTTCTGCTTCGCCGAACGCGAACACGACTCACCGTTCACCCCTCTCTCGGTGGCCCGCGGGTTCGCTGCCGACGCCGACACCGTGACGGTCTTCGCCGGAGAGGGCCCGCGCTGTGTGGTCGATCAGAAGGCACGCACTGCCGAGGCGCTCGCCAACTCCTTCGCCTCCTGCCTGCGGACCGTGCACCATCCCAAGCTCGTGCTCGGGTTCGACGCCGTCCTCGTCATCGGCCCGGAGCACGCCCGGGTCCTCCACGACGACGGCTGGGACCGCGACCGTCTCGTCGCCGAGATCAACGCCCGACTGCTGATCCCCGGGACCGAACTCGTCGCCGGCGCCGACGGGATGACGGAGGGCGTCCCGGCGCACCTGGCCGGTGCCACTCTCCCCAAGTTCCGGCCCGGAGGGCTGCTCGTCGTCCATGCGGGTGGCGAGGCAGGCCTGTTCTCGGCCATCATCGCCGGGTGGGCCAATGGCACCACCGGGTCACAGCCCGTCACCAGGGAGGTCCGCCGATGAGCAGAGTCGTCCTCGATCCCACCGGGGAGCGCACCGTCGCGACCCGTGAACTCCTCGCCCGTCCGGCGTCGCTCGACGGGCAGGTGATCGCCCTGCTCGACATCACCAAGCCGCGCGGTGACGTCTTCCTCGACCGCCTCGAGGAACTCCTCGCCGACTCCGGTGCCACGGTGCGGCGCTACGCCAAGCCGACCTTCACCAAGCCTGCCCCCGTCGACCTGCGCCACGAGATCGCGACCCAGTGCACGATGGTGATCGAGGCACTCGCCGATTGAGGCAGCTGCACGTCGTGCAGTGTGCACGACATCCTCGATCTCGAGCGCCGCGGCCTGCCCGGCGTGTTCATCGCGTCGTCCGGATTCGTGGAGGCCGCGGTCGCCCAGTCGACCTCTCTCGGCTTCCCTGACATCGCTCGGGTGTTCACCCCGCACCCGATCCAGGACCGCACCGACGACGAGATGCGCGCCTACGCCGAGGCTGCGCTCCCGGCCATCGTGGCCGCACTCACGGCGGGCTGACCCTCAGGGAAGCCTGACCACCGCTCCATCGCGGACGCACAGACCCTCGGATTCGAGGTCGGCCAACAGCCTCGAGGCGATGTCCTCGTCCCGGCCCATCACGAGGGCGACCTCGTCGCGCGCCACCGGACGACCGACGAGCGCGGCCATCAGTCGTCCTCTCGCCTGACGATCGCTGCCCTCGAAGCGCGACTGGGTCCGGCTGACACCGGCCGACCCGACGGCAGGGTCGTCGTCGATGGCTCGACCGCGCCATGCGCACTCCCCAGCGAGTGGACACGCCGCGCACGCTGGCCGCACGGGACGACACAGCATCGCCCCGAGTTCCATGAGGCACTGGTTCCAGGCCCACGACTGTCCGACCGGAACGGCCTCGTCGGCGAGGGCCTGCACCTCCTTCGCCCCGAGGCGTCGGCCCTCGACCCGCGCCAGCACGCGGGCGATGTTGGTGTCGACCACGGCAGCGTCGTCGGCCTCGAACGCGAACGCCAGCACGGCCCGCGCCGTGTACGCACCGACACCCGGTAGGTCGATCAGGCCCTGGAGCGTCGAGGGGAACCCTCCTGCGGCGATCATCCCCGCCGCTGAATGCAGGTTGCGGGCCCGACGCGGGTAGCCGAGGCCCTGCCACACCCTCAGCACCGAACCGAGTGGCGCGGCAGCGCACGCCTCGGCCGTCGGGAACTCGTCCATGAACGCGTGCCACTTCGGCAGGACGCGGGCCACGCCCGTCTGCTGGAGCATCACCTCACTCACCAACACGGCCCACGGGTCGCGGGTGTGACGCCACGGGAGGTCGCGCAGGCGCGGCATCCCCCAGGCGAGCAGGGTCGGGCCGATCATCGTCGACCGTCGCCGTAGACCGTCGTCAGTCCCAGGCCGCGTCGGCGTCGTACGGGCGAGGACGACCGGGGGCGAACTCCTTCTTCCACACCATCACGCGACGGCGGAAGTAGCAGACCTCCTTGCCCTCCTGGTTCCAGGCCTTGGTCTCGACGGTGACCACACCACGGTCGTTCTTCGACTTGCTCTCCTGCACCTCGAGCACGCGGGTCTCGGCGTGGATGGTGTCGCCGTGGAAGGTCGGGAACTTGTGCTGCAGCGTCTCGACCTCGAGATTGGCGATCGCCGCACCGCTCACGTCGGGAACGCTCATGCCCAGCACGAGGGAGTACACGAGGTTGCCCACGACCACGTTGCGACCCTGCACGCTCTGCGACGCGAACCAGTCGTTCGTGTGCAGGGGATGGTGGTTCATCGTGATCATGCAGAACAGGTGATCGTCGTACTCGGTGATGGTCTTGCCCGGCCAGTGCCGGTAGACGTCACCGGGGACGAAGTCCTCGAGGTACCGACCGAAGGGGCGCTCGTGAGTGGTCATGGCCTGACGCTAGTCAGGGTCGTCGAGAGGTACCCCATCGCGACCGGAGCCGAGTTGGCCCGCGACCTGCTGTCCCGACGTCACCTGACCGGCCGCCGGATGGCGGCGACCCTCGAAGCGCGCCGCGAAGTCGAACACGGTCTCACGGTTCGTCTCGGTGTCGGCCGCCAGGTCGCGCAGGCGACGCAGACGGGAGCGTCGACGCACACTCCAGGGACCCACTCGTAACGATGCGTAGAGGATCCCACCGACGAGGATCGGGAACCAGTACTGCGCGAGGCGGTACGTCAGCACGCCGAGGGTGCTCTGTGCTCGCGTGAGTCCGAAGCCCACGAGCGTCGGGATGTAGATGCCCTCGACGAGACCGAGGCCGCCGGGGGTGATCGGCAGGACCGAGAAGATGTTGGCCAGACCGAAGGCGATGATCAGCGCGTCGATGTCGATCGGGGCGTCGAAGGCGCGCAGGAAGACCCAGAGCGCCGCGGCGTCGAGCAGCCAGTTGGCCAACGCCCAACCGCCGACGCGCAGCAGGAGGCTCTTGTCCTTCGCGAGATCGTCGAGGCGTCCGGCGACCTGGTAGAGCGCGGCGCTCGCACGGTCCTCGTTGAGACGCAGCTTGCGAGCTCCCCAACGCAGGACACGCTCGGCCCGCCCCTTGCCCTCCATCAGGCCGATCACGACCATCGCCGCGACACCCATGATGAGGATCCCGGCGATCGCCGCCGTGCCGTACAGCGCGTTCACACCACGGATCGGGATCGACACGATCAGGCCGACCCACAGGATCACGTTCAGCATCACCGCCGAGACGAGACCCGCCGTCGCGAGCGCGAAGCCGGCATCAGGGCCGTCAACGCGGGACAGCGTCATCAGGCGGTAGCCCAGTGCCGAGCCCGCAGCACTGCCACCGGGCACGATGCTGCTGAGCGCCCTCGTGCTCATCTGGATGCGGAACAACCGCATCCGGGAGATCTTCTTGCCGGCCTCACCGAGGGCGGCCTTGGTCAGCAGCGAGTAGCAGAACAACGCCAGCATCTCGAGGATGACGCCGACGACGAGCATCTTCGGCTGCACCTTGCCCATCTCCGTGGCGGCCTTGCGCATACCGGGGATCAGGGGGAGGACGAAGAACCAGACGACGAGCGCGACAGCGAGCGCCTTGAGCGTCAGGCGCATCGGCTTCTTCAGGAGAGGACGAGGCGGACCACCCGTCACGTCGAGGTCGACGCGCGGCAGTTCGCCCGTGTTTCCCTCGTGGAACTCGTCCGTCATCCCCTCATTGCTAGCCGATCGGCAAGGGTCAGGAAGGGCACACCGCGTCGACGAGAGCGGTGACGTGGGCCGTCAGGAGAGGTCGTCGATCGGCCGGACACTTGCCGAGGTGGACGAGCACGAGACCACGGTCGGGCACCACGAGCGTGAACTGTCCTTCGTACCCGTGACAGGCGACGCTGCCCGGGAAGCGCGGCCACATCCACCAGTGCGACCCGTAGTCGAAACCCGTCTCGGGGTCGCTGGCCGACAGGGTCCGGGCGTGCTCGGCCCAACCCTCTGGGAGGACGCGCTGACCGTCGGCCGTCACGCCGTCGCGTCGGTACAGCTCACCGAACCGGGCGAAGTCACGCGCCGTCGCGTACACGAACGACGAGCCCACGAAGGTCCCGGCCGTGTCGAACTTCGGGATGGCCGAATGCATCCCGGCGGGAGCGAAGAGGCGCTCGCGCAGGAAGGTCTCCATTCCCTCGCGTCCACCGCCGACGACGTCACCGACGATGCGGGCGACGATGTTCGTGGTGCCGCTCGAGTAGTTCCACGTCGAGCCGGGCTCGTGCTCCAACGGCAGCGAGGCTGCGTAGCCGGCCACGTCGTCCTGCCCCGACCCGAACAACATGTCGATGACATGGCTGACCCCACCGTCGACGTAGTCCTCCACGAACTGGAGCCCCGACCGCATGTCGAGCAACTGCTGGAGCGTGATCGACTCCTTGTCGGTGCCCGCCCACGCCGGCACTGCCGCAGGAGCAGAGAGGTCGAGTCTCCCCTCGGCCACGAGTATCCCGACAGCGGCGTGGGTGATCGACTTGGCCATGCTCCACGAGATGAGCGTCGAGTCGGCCGTCACCGGCTCACCGGGCCCGAACGGCGTGTCGGGTTGGACGCCGTAGCGCTCGAGCACGAGGTCGCCGCCCACCGTCGCCACGACCGCCAGCGACCGACCGTGCGCCGCGTCGTCGGCGAACATCTCACCGAGGATCGATTCCACTCGTTCCGTGTCCATTGCCCGACCGTACCGCGCCCGCCCGGCGGCACAGGGAGTGGCCGCGGAGCCAGCACGATCGACCTGACCGCACTAGGTGCTCCCGATAGGGTCGACGCATGGACGCCACCGCCGACGTCTCCGCCGCACTGGGCACCTACCTCGAGATCGTCGACGACGTCGCACCCGGTCTGGTCGAGGGTCTGTACGTCGTTGGCTCCTTCGCTCTCGGCGACTGGATCACGGGGTGCAGCGACATCGACGTCGTCGTGGTCACCGCCGAACCGGCGACCGACGAGGACGCTGGCTCGCTGCGCACGGTCCACGCCCTCCTCGCCGAACGCCAGCCGACTCCCGCCATCGACGGCGTCTACCTGGCGTGGGGAGACCTCGTCGTCGAGCCCGCCACCGGACTCCACCGACCGTGGATGCTCGGCAACGAGTTTCGCCACGACGGCGACTGCTTCGAGGTCAACCCGATCACGTGGTGGCAGTTGGCCAACGTCGCCGTCACCGTGCGGGGACCCGACCCCGCCCGGCTCGGGGTTCCGACCGACGTCGAGGCACGTGTGCGCTTCGTCGTCGACAACCTCGCCACGTACTGGACCGACGTGGCAGCCGACGTCGAACGCGCCTGCGCCGAGCAGCCCGAGCGGCAGTTCGACGCCGCCTCGCTCGTGTGGTGCACACTCGGCCCGCTCCGACTCCACCGCACTGCGTTCCACGGCGACGTCGTGTCCAAGGCCGCGGCAGGTCGACACGGACTCGACGAGATGCCGCCCGAATTCCACTCCGTCATCGGGGCGGCCCTCGGGGCGCGCGCCGCAGCAGAGTCAGGCGCAGCCGATGCCACCGCCATGCTCGATGCCGCCGCACTCATTCGCCACATCGCCGACGAGGTCGCCCGCGCTGCACGCTGACGCTCGGACGCTCACGACCACTTGTGGGGAGTGTCGGGCAGCGGTTCGGCGACGAGGGCCAGCGCCTCGTCGACGGTGAGTGCCCTGGCACAGAGCATGCGATGGGCGGGCTTGACGAAACCCGCGTCCACGGCGCTGTCGAGCCAGGCCAACAACGGGTCCCAGAACCCGGCGACGTCGAGGAGCACCACCGGCAGCGAGGCCAGGCCGAGCTGGTTCCAGGTCAGGATCTCGGCGAACTCGTCGACCGTCCCGAACCCACCCGGCAGGACGATCACGCCGTCCGACAGTTCTGCCATCCTCGCCTTGCGCTCGTGCATCGTCCCGACCACCTCGAGGGTCGTCAATCCCCGGTGCGCGGTCTCGGCGGAGACGAGGTGCTCGGTGATCACACCGTGGACCTCTCCCCCGGCCGCCAGCGCCGCATCGGCGACGACCCCCATCAACCCCACGTGACCGCCCCCGTAGACGAGGCCGATGCCCCGCACGGCCAGGGCATGCCCGAGGGCCTGGGCGGCCGCGACGTACTCCGGCCGCCGTCCGGGACTCGACCCGCAGTACACGCACACCCGCATCCCCCGAGGCTGTCACATCCGTCACCAACCCCGCGCTTCGTTTCAGCCCCACCCACACCCCTCGGTAGCCTCGGCCCATGAGCAGCGCCCTGCACCCCGACCTCACCACCGCAGCCTCCGTCATCGACATGGCTGCCGGCCTCGTCGCCACGGGTGTGCGGACCCTCGCTGCCGGCGGAGGTCCCGACGTCCACCAGGTGCTGGCGTACGACCTCGCCCACTCGTCGGCGCAGGTCGAGACGGCCCGGGCCCTGCTCGACTACGGCGTCAAGGGTGACACCGAGGCTCGCATCGCGTGTGCCTTCACCGCCGACATGCTCCACGACCTCATCACGCGGATCATCGGCCGTGAGGCCCAGTGGGGCGTCCAGCTCGCGAGCATCCAGGGTGCCGGCGAGTTCCTCGCGACCTACCGCGACCCTGCCTTCCTCGCGTCGCTCGCCGACACGCCGGGCGAGCGCCACCTCGACGACGAGTTCGAGATGGTGGCCGACACGTTCCGCTCGTTCGCCGAGAAGGTCATCCGCTCGCAGGCCGAGCACGTCCACCGCCACAACGCCGACGTGCCCGAGGAGATCATCACCGGCCTGGCCGAGATGGGCGCCTTCGGACTCAGCGTTCCTGCCGAGTACGGCGGCTACAGCGAGGGCGGCGACGGCGAGTACATCGGCATGGTCGTCGCCACCGAGGAACTGAGCCGCGGCTCGCTCGGCATCGGCGGCTCGCTCATCACCCGCCCCGAGATCCTCACCCGCGCCCTCGTCAAGGGCGGCACCGAGGAGCAGAAGCAGGAGTGGCTGCCCAAGCTCGCCGTCGCAGAGGTGATGCCGGCCGTCGCCGTGACCGAACCCGACTACGGCAGCGACGTGGCCAGCATCAAGGTCACCGCCACCCCGGCCGAGGGTCCTGCCGGTGAGCCCGGCTACGTCATCAACGGTGTCAAGACCTGGTGCACCTTCGGGGCCCGGGCCGACGTGCTGGCGCTCCTCGCCCGCACCGACCCCGACCGCAGCAAGGCCTACCGCGGCCTCAGCCTGTTCATCGTTCCCAAGCCACGTGGCGAGGGTCACGGCTTCGCGTTCGAGGCACCGAGCACCGCCGGCTCCGTCGGCAAGATGGAGGGTCGCCCGATCGACACTCTCGGCTACCGCGGCATGCACAGCTACGAGATCGCCCTCGAGAACTGGTGGGTCCCGGCCGAGAACCTCGTCGGCGGAGAGGCCGGTCTGGGCAAGGGCTTCTATCTCCAGATGGCCGGCTTCGAGAACGGCCGTCTCCAGACCGCCGCCCGCGCCGTGGGCGTGATGCAGGCCGCGTACGAGGTCGCCCGCGAGTACGCCGAGAACCGCGTCGTGTTCGGGCAGCCGATCGCCGAGTACGAGATGACCCGCGTCAAGCTCGGCCGGATGGCCGTGCTCACCCAGGCCGGTCGACAGTTCTCCTACGCCGTGGCCCGCATGATGGCAAAGGGCGAGGGCACGATGGAGGCCGCGATGGTCAAGGCCTACGTGTGCAAGGCGGCGGAGTGGGTCACCCGCGAGGCCATGCAGATTCACGGCGGCATGGGATACGCCGAGGAGTACGCCGTGTCGCGTCTCTTTGTCGACGCCCGCGTGCTCAGCATCTTCGAGGGCGCCGACGAGACCCTCTGCCTCAAGGTCATCGCCCGTCGGCTCTGCGACACCGCCGCCTGAGTCGTCAGCCGCGTCGGTGGACGCTCACCGCGTAGGAGTGCACCTCGGCGAACTCGTCGCGCTCCCACGTCGAGAACCTCTCGTGCAGCACGAGTCCCGCTGACGCGCAGTGGTCGTCGTACTCGTCGAGGGCGAGTCCCCCGGTCGACGGGTCGATCCCGAACCCGGCGACGAGAAGCCCCCCGGGCTCGAGGTGACGGGTCAGGGCGGCGACGATCGGGCCACGCGCATTCGGGTCGCAGAAGAGCATCACGTTGCCGGGCATCGCCACGAGCTCGAAGGTCCGGCCGAGGTCGATCGCCGCCAGGTCGGCGTGGTGCCACTCGACGTGTGGCGCATCGCGGCGCGCGTACTCGAGCAGGTCGGCATCGAGGTCGGCGCCGGCGACATCGAGCCCGCGCCGTGCGAGCTCGATCGCGACACGACCCATCCCGCAGCCGGCGTCGAGCACGCTCGCCGGGCCGTAGTGGACGATCAGGTCGGCCTCGCCGTGAGTGCTCTGCCCCTCGGCCTCACGCCGTGTCCAGCGCTCGTGGTACTCCTCGAGCGAGACGTCGTCACGCCACTTCGCCCACCGTTCGCTGACGTGTTCTCCCGGCATCGTTCAGTTCCCCGTCAGGCCCATCATCGGGAGTAGTTCGCCGAGTTCGCGGATGCGCTGGAAGTCGGCACCGACGTGATCGTCGTGCGGGTCGAGGAGGATCGGGTGGAGTCCGCGTGCGCGGGCGCCACCGACGTCCATCATCACCGAGTCGCCCACGTACGCGATCCGGTCGAGCGCGATGCCCTCGAACGCTCCGAGGGCGAAGTCGAAGATCCGCGGGTCGGGCTTGGCGACCCCGACGACATGGCTGTCGACGATCACACGGACCTCGACGTGCTCGCCCGGACCCTCTTGGCACACGCCCGCCCGACGGAGCAGCTCGGCAATCTGACCGCTGGCGTTGCTGACGATGCCCATCGGAACGTCGGCGGCCGA
>JBEBDM010000263.1:0-4495 GCA_041156905.1 Actinomycetota bacterium
GTCGACGATCAGTCGTCGCGAAGGCCCTGGCGGGAAGATGTAGGTGCCACGGGCCAGGAACTCCTTGACGATATCGTTCTGGGTGGTGCCACGCAGTGCCGTGGTGGGCACACCCTGTTCCTCGGCGTTCGCCACGTAGAGGGCGAGCATCCACGCAGCAGTGGCGTTGATCGTCATCGACGTGTTCATCTGCCCGGGCGGGATCTCGGCGAGCAGGGCGCGCATGTGGCCGATGTGGCTCACGGCCACGCCGACCTTGCCGACCTCGCCGCGCGCCATCACGTGATCAGGGTCGTAGCCGCACTGTGTGGGGAGGTCGAAGGCGATGGAGAGACCGGTCTGTCCCTTGGCGAGGTTGGTGCGGTAGAGCTCGTTGGAGGCACGGGCCGACGAGTGACCTGCATAGGTGCGCATCATCCAGGGTTCGTCGCGTGTGGCCATCTCCCTAGTGTGACCCGCGGGCGACGACGACCGCCACTTGCGGAGGGTGGTGAGCGTTCAGTCGCCGGCCGGTCGGAGAGCCTCGTCGAGGCGGCGAAGGTACTCCTCGCGTGGGACGTCGATCACGCCGAGCGACGCGAGGTGCGGGGTGCTCCACTGCGTGTCGAGCAGCGTCGCGCCGGAGTCACGCAACCATTCGACGAGCGCGACGAGGGCCACCTTGGAGGCATCGGTCTCCTCGTGGAACATCGACTCGCCGGCGAACAGGCCGTCGATCCGTACTCCGTAGAGCCCGCCGACCAGACGACCCTCGCGCCACGTCTCGACGCTGTGTGCCCACCCGAGTTCGTGCAGCCGGGTGTACGCCTCGACGAACGAGTCGTCGATCCAGCTGGTGTCGAGTCCGGGGCGTGAGCACGCCCGCATCACGGTCTCGAAGGAGGTGTCGAAACGGATCTCGAACCGTGCGCAGGCCTTGCGCAACGAGCGCGACACGGTGAGCCCGTCGAGAGGGAGGATGCCGCGCGGATCCGGCGACCACCAGCCGAGGCGGCGACGTGCGTACGGCATCGGGAACAGGCCGCGGCGGTAGGCGGCGAGCAGGGTGCCCGGCTCGAGGTCGGCGCCGAGTGCGACGAGGTCGTCGGGACCGAACGCGTCGGCGGGCGGGAACTCCCACGGCGTCGGCGGTGGTGTGATCGGCACGGAGTCATTGTGACCCGCGCCGCAGGGCGGCGCCTGTCGTGCGAGAGTCGCCGCCGGTCGGCGCGGTCAGTACGAGTAGAAGCCGCGCTTGGTCTTGCGGCCGAGGTGTCCGGCAGCGACCATCCGACGCAGGGTGGGCGTCGCGGCGTAGTTGGGGTCGGCGAACTCGGCGTGCAGCGCATCGAGGATCGCGACGGTGGTGTCGAGCCCGACGAGGTCGAGCAGGGCGAACGGTCCCATCGGGAAGTTGCAGCCACCCTTCATCGCCGTGTCGATGTCCTCCATCGAGGCGGTCCCGTTCTCCCACATCCGCACGGCGTTGTTGAGGTACGGGAAGAGAAGGGCGTTGACGATGAAGCCAGCGCGGTCCTTGACCTGGACGGCGTCCTTGCCGCAGGCGACGGCGAAGGCGGTGGCAGCAGCGATGGTCTCGTCGCTGGCGGTGAGCGGCCGGACGATCTCGACGAGCTTCATCATCGGAGCGGGGTTGAAGAAGTGGATGCCGCAGACCTTGTCGGGGCGCTGGGTGACCATCGCCATCTCGACCACGGGAAGGGTGCTGGTGTTGGTGGCGATGATGCCCTCGGGCTTGATGATCTGCTCGAGTTCGGAGAAGAGCGCCTTCTTTACCGCGAGGTCCTCGACGACGCTCTCGATCACGAGGTCGCAGTCGGCGAGGGCGGTGAGCTGGTCGGTGGCCGTGATGCGGCCGAGGACGGCGGAGCGCTCCTCCTCGGTGCTGCGACCCTTCTCGATCGCCTTGGCGAAGCCCTTGTCGATGCTGGTGACCATGGCGTCGGCAGCGGCCTTCGAGCGTGAGCGCACGACGACCTCGAACCCGGCGCGGGCGGCCACTTCGGCCAGCCCGGAGCCCATGATTCCCGAACCGAGGATTCCGACCTTCTTGATCTGCGTCATGGGCCGAGAGACTAACTACCGGCCGGTAACTTCGACGAGGCGGGGCTACCGTGCCTCGCATGACGAGTCCTGCCCCTGAGACCCCGTCCGAGGCCGATCTCGCCCGGACCCGGCAGTTGTTGGCCTTCTTCATGGAGGCCGACCGACTGAAGGGCGTCGAGCGCCGCAACTGGCTCGCCGACGGGTCGCGCCGCGAGAACACCGCCGAGCATTCGTGGCACCTCGGGATCGCCACGATGCTGTTCCGCTCGATCGCCACCGAGCCCGTCGACCTCGAGCGGGCGGTGTGCATGGCCCTCGTCCACGACATCGTCGAGATCGACGCCGGCGACACCTTCGCTTACGACCAGGGCGAGGCCGCAGCCTCGAAGAAGGCGCGTGAGGACGCCGCCGCCGACCGCCTGTTCGGGATGCTGCCCGACGGTCTCGGCGAGTGGTTCCGTGGTCTGTGGGACGAGTACGAGGGCGGCGACACGCCCGAGGCGCGGTACGTCATGGCTGTCGACCGGATGGCGCCGATGCTGCTCAACATGGCCGAGGGCGGGAGCGCCTGGCGCGAGCACGGCATCGGGCGACAGAGGGTCGTCGATCGCAACGGCGTCCATGTGCAGCCGGTGCTCCCGGCTGCGTGGGCCGAGGCGGAGGGTCGGCTCGACGCTGCTGTCGAGGCCGGCCGGGTCGATCCCTGACTCCCGACATCGCAGGCGCCCGCCACGGGGCACACCGAACCTGTGGTCGCCCGGCACGGGAGCGACCGGACGGGTACCGTGGCGAGCCGTGCCCCGCCGTCGTGAGTCCCGTCAGCCCCGCCGGGTGGTCGAGCGCGTCGACGAGGGCCTGAGGATCAACCTCGGCGACGACGAGATCGGCATGCTCGTGCGCCTGCTCGGCGAGGTGCGCGACCTCATCACCAGCGACGACCCGGCCACCGCCCCGCTGCGGCGCCGTCTCTTCCCGCCGGCGTACCACCTCGAGGTCGACGCGGAGGCGGAGGCGGAGTACCAGCGGTTCATGCGGGAGGACCTCGTCGCCTCGCGGCTCGAGGCCATCACGGCGGTCGAGGAGTGTCTCGCTGCCGGCCATGGAGCGGTCATGACGCCCGGCCAGGTCGACGGGTTCGTTCGTTCGTTGAACGCCGTGCGCCTGGTGCTCGGCACGCTCCTCGACGTCGGCGAGGACCACGACCCCGACGAGATCGACATCGACGACCCGATGTTCGCCGAGCACCAGCTCTACATGTTCCTGAGCTGGCTCCTCGAGATGACCCTCTCGGCCTGATTCCGGTCGCTCCGAACGCCCTCAGGCCCCCGGCCAGCCGGGCTCGGTCTCAGAGCGTGGCGAGCCAGTCGGGCATCCGCACGGGTCGTCCCGCGGCGTTGACGCAGCCGTGCACGGTGACGGCGGTGGAGCGGACCTCGTCGTCGACCGTGAGGAGATAGGCGATCTGGAAGGTGGCCCTGGTGAGCGAGGCCATCCGGAGGTGCACCGTGACCTCGTCGTCGAAGCGCAGCGGTGCCCGGTACTGGACCCAGCTCTCGAGCACTGCGATGTCGGTCCCCTCGTCCCGCAGGGTCGAATAGGGGTGGCCGGCGGCGCGCAGGTACTCCACCCGGGCCTCCTCGAGGTACGGCAGGTACCGACTGTGGTGGACGATCCCCATCGCGTCGGTCTCCGAGAAGCGCACCCGCAGACGGTGGTGGAACGAGTACTCGGCGGGCTGCAGCGGGGGATCGACGTCGATGCGCACGCCCGCACGGTACCCCTCGGCACTTCGCGGGATCGGCTGGCGCGAAATGCCGCGGACGCTGGTATGGTTCGTGCGCCCTCAACAGGAGATGGCTTGCCCCCATCGTCTAGCGGCCTAGGACATCACCCTTTCAAGGTGACGGCACGGGTTCGAATCCCGTTGGGGGTGCGGTCGACGCAAGTCGACCTGACAACCGAGAGATCTTCCAGATCAGATCGAGACGTCAGTCGCAATCTGGTCCCGTGGTGAAGTTGGAGTTCACGCCGGCCTGTCAAGCCGGAGGTCGCGGGTTCGAGTCCCGTCGGGACCGCTCGGGCATCTCGCCCGAACGGTGGAAGGAGTCCGTTGCCGGTCTCGCACCGAGCAGCACTCCGTCCAGCACGGTCGAGTAGCTCAGTCGGCAGAGCATACGCCTGAAAAGCGTAGGGTCACCGGATCGACGCCGGTCTCGACCACCAACAGCGGCCCCCGGGCCGCTGTTCGGCTTTTCGGTGCGCACTACGGTGTCGGGCGTGTCTGCGCCGACCTCTCACCGAGTCCTGATCACTGCCGCCGCGTCCGGGATCGGTCGGGCGATCGCCACGGCGTTCCATTCGGCTGGTGCAGTAGTGCACCTGTGCGATGTCGACGACGCGGCTCTCACCGATGTGAGAGCCGCACGCCCGGGAGTCGGCGCCACGAGGG
>JBEBDM010000264.1:0-5111 GCA_041156905.1 Actinomycetota bacterium
GAACCCGTCGTAACCAGCCACCGTCTTGCCCCCGACCACGAAGGCTGGCATGCGGTACTTGAGGCACTCCTCGGCGTCGGGGAGGATCGAGCGGAGCGAGGCGCGCACGGCTCGCAGCGTCGACCGCTGTGGCTCGGGCAGGGCCGCGAGATGGGCCTCGACCGCTGCGACACCGTCGGCCGACGCGCTCATGAACCGACCTCCTCGCCGGTCGATGCTGCTCTCCTCCACCGTCTCCTCCACGCCCGACTGACACTCATGGGCGCGATACTGCCCGACACGGCGACGGGTCGACGAGCATCAGCGGATCGGAGCTGCTGCGGTCCTGAGGCACCTACGCTGGTCCCATGGCTGTTCGCGGTGCTGTTCCCTACATCTGGTTCGTCGACGGTGCTCTCGAGGCCGTCGAGTTCTACTGCTCACTGTTCCCCGACTCTCGGGTCACCGCCGTCTCGTACTACCGCGACGGGGCCCCCATGCCTGCCGGCACGGTGCTCGTGGTCGACTTCGAACTGCTCGGCCGTCCGTACGCGGCTCTGAACGGTGGGCCTGCCTTCCCGCAGAGTGAGTCGTTCTCCATCCAGGTCGAGGTCGACACCCAGCAGGAACTCGACCGCATCTGGGACGCACTCGTCGCCGACGGAGGTGCGGAGAGCATGTGTGGGTGGTGCAAGGACCGCTGGGGAGTCAGCTGGCAGGTCGTTCCCCGCGTGCTCGCCGAGGTCTACAAGGGGCCCGATCAGGCCGCTGCCGACCGGGCGTGGGTCGTGATGATGGAGATGGGGCGGCTCGACATCGCCACGATCGAGGCTGCGATCGCCGCAGGAGACTGACCGCCGGATCGGCTACTCGCCGGTCTCGCCGTCGACCGCCTCGCGCAAGAGGTCCGCGTGACCGTTGTGCCGGGCGTACTCCTCGATCATGTGGACCACGATCCAACGGAGCGACGGCGTGTCGCCGTTGTCCCACAGGCGGACGGGGACCGTGTCGAGACCATCTCCACGGAGTGCCTCGGCGACGATCGCACGTGAGCGGTCGACCGCCGAGGTCCACATCGTCCGCAGGTCGTCGGCGGAGTCGAGATTGGCCGACCTGAGTTCCCAGTCGGGGTGCACCGTGAAGTCGACCGACCGCCACGGCTCGACCCTCTCGGCCCCGAGCAGCCAGTAGGAGAACCAGTGATCCTCCACCCACGCCATGTGCTTGAGGAGCGAGGCGAGGCTGAGTGACGACGAGGCGACACGGACCCGGAGTCCCGCCTCGTCGAGTCCTCGCGTCTTCCACTCGAGGGTCGCCCGCTGGAAGTCGAGGAAGCCCAGGAGCGTGCCGACCTCGTCGGCCGCGATCGGCGGCTCGGCGCGGCCTGCGTCATCGATGACAAGGGAGGCCGGAGCAGGATCTCGGCGGCCCGTCGACCCGATGGAGAAGTCGAGACCGCGCTCACGGTTCTCGCGCACCTGAGCGGCGAGTTCCCGGCTCCGCTGCTCGGCGAGTCGAACCGCATCGTCACCCGCCAGAACACGCCGCGGAGTCGGCCGCTCGGCGGCCAGTCCGACGATCGCGCGAGCGAGGAGCGCCGGATCACCGGGCTGATGACCGTCCTGGGCCTGCCACCACTCCCGTCGGGCGGCACTGCGTTCGGCGTAGTCCGCCACCTCGAGGTCAGGAAGGATCAACGACTCCGGCCCCGCGAGTCCGGTCCGGAAGAAGCCGGGGTTGACGATCATCGTGCGGATCCCGAACGGAGCCACCTCGGGCTCGAGGGCACTCGTCCAGCCCTCCAGACCGGCCTTCGACGCCGCGTAGACCGACGAGTACTCGAAGCCCACGAGACCAGCGCCGGACGACACCATCACGAGCAGGCCGGACTGCTGGGCACGCATCTTCGGCAGGACGGCGCGGGTCACGTTCATCGGACCGACGAGGTTCACCGCGAGTTGCTGAGCCACCTGATCGGTCGACATCTCCTCGAAGTACCCCTTGTAGGAGGCGCCGGCGTTGTTCACGAGAACGTCGATGCGACCGAACCTGTCGACGGCCGCAGCAACTGCTCCCTCTGCACCGGCAGGAGACGTCACGTCGAGTTCGACGACGAGCAGTCGGGCCGACTCACCGAGACGTTCCCTGACGAGCTCGGGACGTCGGGCGGCCGCCACCACCGCATGGCCGGCTGCGAGCGCAGCGTCGACGAGGTCGGCGCCGAGGCCCCGAGCTGCACCCGTGACGAACCAGACCTGGCGCTCTTCCATCGGGCCAACCTAGCCGTGCGCTTCCGCAGGGTGGGAGGGCTCTGCGGTACCGTGTCGCACCATGTCGTTCCAGTTCGCCACCCGCACGAAGGGCCTGCGCTCATCGGCCATCCGTGACCTGCTGAAGGTCACCGAGATGCCGCACATGCTCTCGCTGGCCGGCGGACTCCCCACTCCCGACAGCTTCCCCCTCGCCGACCTCCGTCGTGAATCGGACCGCCTTCTCGGCGAGTTCGGGCCGCGCGTCGTGCAGTACTCGGCGACCGACGGAGTGCCCGAACTGCGTACGTGGCTGAGTGAGAAGTACACCGACGAACTCGGTCGGCCCGTGGCCGTCGACGGCGAGATCGTGGTCACCCACGGATCGCAGCAGGCGCTCGACCTCCTCGCCAAGATCCTCATCGACCCGGGCGACGTCGTCGTCAGCGAGTCACCCGCGTATCTCGGTGCCGTGCAGTCGCTCGAACTCTTCGAGCCGCGCTTCGAGGTCATCCCCGGTGACGAGAACGGCATGCAGGTCGAGTTGCTCGCGGAGCGTCTCGCTGCAGGTCTGAGACCCAAGCTCGTGTACGTCGTGCCGAACTTCCACAACCCGTCGGGCGCCACGCTCTCACTCGAGCGCCGTCGCCTGCTGGCGTCGCTCGCCGACCAGTACGAGCTGCTGATCATCGAGGACGACCCCTACGGCGCGATCCGTTTCCACGGTGAGCCGCTTCCGGCGGTGGCTGCCTTCACCGAGCGCTGCGTGCACCTCAGCACGTTCTCCAAGATCGTGGCACCCGGCTTCCGCGTCGGCTGGATGATCGGCCCGCCCGAGGTCATGGCGATGGTGACTCGCGCCAAGCAGGCCGCCGACCTGCACACCTCGACGTTCGCCCAGTTGCTCCTGGCGAACGTGGCCAGCGAGCCGGGCTGGCTCGAGGCCCAGAAGGCCCGGATCCTGCCGATGTACCGCGATCGCTGTCACGCACTGGCCGACGCGCTCGGCTCCACCATCGGTGACCGGATCCGCTTCCACCGTCCCGACGGAGGCATGTTCCTCTGGACGACCGTTGAGGGTGTCGCCGACACCAAGCAGCTCCTCACCCACGCAGTCGAGGCCGGGGTGGCGTTCGTTCCCGGCAGCGCGTTCACCATCGACCAGACCCCCGACTCCAAGGCCCGGCTCTCGTACTCCGCCCTCGCTCCCGACCGTCTCGGCGAGGCCGTCAACCGCCTCGCCAAGGGCCTGTCGGCCTACGACGCCACCCTCTGACCCACCCCACCCCACCGATCTCGGCGCAGATCGTCCCGGATTTCGAGACTATGCGTACCGAGATCTTTCGCGGGCCGCTCAGTGCGTGCGGCCGGGGGTGCGTTGGATGAGGCAGAACTCGTTGCCCTCGGGGTCGGCCATCACCTGGAGCAGGTTGGTGATCTCGTCGACCACTCCCCCGAGACGGGTCGCGCCGAGCGCCTCGGCCTCATCGGCGGCTGCGGTGATGTCGACGACCTCGAGGTCGAGATGCACGCGGTTCTTCGCCGAGCGGGGCTCGGGCACGCGCTGGAACGACAGATAGCCGATCCCCTCCACGTCCTTGAGCGAGACCCACTCCTCCTCGAGGGTCGCCGAATCGGTCTCGCCACCGACCATGGCGCGCCAGAAAGGCACGAGCACGGACGGGTCGAGGCAGTCGATGACGACAGAGAGCGGACGGGTGATCGGCATGGGCCGAGCGTAGGCGCGCTCGAAGGCCTCAGCCGGCGGCGATCACGGCGAGGTCGCGCAGCGCGTACCGCAGGTGCTCGAACGACTCCTCGAGCACGACGTGCGTGCACATCAATGCCGGCACCGTCCCGTTCTCGAGGACCTCGACCGACTCCGGCAACTGGCCGAGATCGAGAGCGGCGACGAAGACGGTGAACCGGTCGGCCGACGACTCGAACGCAGCGAGGGCCTCGCCCCAGTTCCACTCGGCCGACATGTCGAGGCCCGGCCACTCGCCACCCTGCGACCCCGTGTTCGGGAGGCCGGCAGGCGAGAGCGAGCGGTCGCCGAGGATCGGCCAGGTGAACCACTTGTCGATGGCGAACACGAGGTGTCGCAGCGTGTCGCGCAGGCACCACTCGCCGTTCACCGACCGGACGAGAGCATCAGGACCAAGGGCCACGGCCGACTCGATGAGCGTCGACCACTCCTGTCGCAGGGTCGCCCACGAGGAACGAACCCCGTCGGCCGTCTCGGGCTCGAGCTGGGTCCGCAGCGGGTACCAGCGGTCGTGGGCGTTCACGAACTCGGTGACGTCGACGCCGTTCACGACGAGGCGGTCGATGACACCGTCGATCGAGACGTCCGACCACAGCGTGTGGAAGAAGGTCGAGCCCGACAGGTCGGCGTCACGGAAGGTCACCCGCTGGAGTTGAACGCCCCAGAACACCGACTCCGACAGGTCTTGGTCTTCGAACTCTTCAGCCATCCGGCCAGTCAAGCAGCGCTCGGCCGTGATGAGCGCTCGATCAGGCGAGTCCGAACCACGGTCCTGCAGCGAGGTCGGCCTCGACGATCTCGCGATCATCGGCTTCGGCGATGGGCACGGCCGTCGCCAGTCGACGGTGTTCGGCGGCCTCGTCGAGAGAACCACGACACGCCAAGGCCCGAGCCATTACCTCGTGCGCATACGCGAGATCGAAGTCGACGAGTCCTTCGGCAGTGCAGACGTCGAAGCAGCGACGCGCGTGGTGGAGCGCCACCTCACTGTTGGCGCGGGCGATCCAGACCTTGGCGAGCAACCAGTCGGCACGCGCCGAGTTGACCAACCCCGCACCCTCGGCGCGTTGCCAGTGGTAGGCGGCGGCGTACGCACGCCGTGTCATCTCCTCGGC
>JBEBDM010000265.1:0-3261 GCA_041156905.1 Actinomycetota bacterium
GATCGACCGGGCCGATCGGCCGACCCATGAGATCACCGATCCGGACGAGTCGTTCGCGTGGTCGGCCAACCTGTGGCCGGCGGCACTCCCCGAGATGCGACCGGCGTGGGAGGAGTACTTCCGTGCTTGCAGCGACCTCGCCGCGCGCCTGATGTCGACGATGGCCGTCGGCCTCGGTCTGGCACCGGATCACTTCGCCTCGATGATCGACCGCCACACGAGTGCGATGCGGGCCCTTCGCTATCCGGGTCGCGACACGGCGAGCGATCTCGCGGACGAGCAACTCGGCGCCAGCGCGCACACCGACTACGGCACGCTCACCATCCTCCTCGCCGACCCGGTGCAGGGCGGACTCCAAGTCCAGGACCCGGACGGGCGGTGGCACGACGTCGCCGCACCGTGGGGCACGTTCGTGGTCAACCTCGGCGACGCGATGGAGCGCTGGACCAACGATCGCTGGCGCTCGACGATGCACCGGGTGACCGTGCCGAGCGCCCAGCGACAATCGATCGCCTTCTTCCACAACGCCAACTGGGACGCCGTCATCGAGTGCCTCCCGTCGTGCCTCAGCCCCGGCGAGGAACCCCGGCACGCTCCCATCGCCGCCGGGCCGCACCTCATGGAGAAGTTCCGCTCGACGGTCAACGCGTACTGATCGGCCCGGCGCTTCTCATAGGCGTCACCTATCGAGATCATCCGATCTATCGATTTGTGTTATCAATCGAATGGGCGTAGGTTCATGGACGTCCCCTATGGGACTCCCATCCCCTCCGGTCACCGACCGGACGAACCACGAGGAACCAATTCCATGGCCGTGTCCATCAACACCGAGATCAAGCCCTTCTCGACCACCGCCTACCACAAGGGCCAGTTCGTGCCCGTGACCGACGCCGACGTGCGCGGCAAGTGGGCGATCTTCTTCTTCTACCCCGCCGACTTCACCTTCGTCTGCCCGACCGAGCTCGGCGACCTCGCCGACCACTACGCCGAGCTGCAGTCGATGGGCGTCGAGGTCTACTCGGTCTCGACCGACACCCACTTCGTGCACAAGGCCTGGCACGACGCCAGCGACACGATCCGCAAGATCAACTACGTGATGCTCGGCGATGCCAACGGCACCATCTCGAACAACTTCGGTGTCATGCGCGAGGGCCAGGGTCTCGCCGACCGTGCCACGTTCCTCGTCGACCCGCAGGGTGTCATCCAGTTCATGGAGATCACCGCCGAGGGCATCGGCCGTAACGCCGCCGAGTTGCTCCGCAAGGTCAAGGCCGCCCAGTACGTCGCCGCCCACCCGGGCGAGGTCTGCCCGGCCAAGTGGGAAGAGGGCGCCTCGACCCTCAAGCCAGGCCTCGACCTCGTCGGCAAGATCTGATCACGCCGACCTGATCCCGAACCGGCCGGGGGTTCCTCCCCCCAGACCCCCGGCCGGTTCACCCTTCCCCACCCGTCTTTCCCCCGGAGACACCTCTCATGCTCGACTCCTCCCTCCTCGACCAGGTCGCTGCGCACATGGACAAGCTGCGCTTCGACCTCGTCCTCGATGCCTCCCTCGACGACAGCACCACCTCGCAGCAGATGCGCGAGATGCTCGACGAACTCGCCGGGCTCAGCCCGCGCATCACCGTTTCCACCAGCGCTGACGATCGCACCCCCTCTTTCGCCATTCGTCGCGCCGGTACCGACATCGCGGTCCGCTTCGCCGGCCTTCCCCTCGGCCACGAGTTCACGTCACTCGTGCTCGCCCTGCTCCACGTCGGTGGCCACCCCGGCCGCGCCGAGCAGGCCACCCTCGACCAGATCGCCGCCCTCGAGGGCGACCTCCACTTCGAGACGTTCTTCTCGCAGTCCTGCCAGAACTGCCCCGATGTCGTGCAGTCGCTCAACCTCATGGCAGCGCTCAACCCGCGTATCCGCCACACCGCCATCGACGGCGCCTCCTACCAGGCCGAGGTCGAGGCGCGAGGCGTGATGGCCGTGCCGACCGTGTTCCTCAACGGCCAGGTCTTCGGGCAGGGCCGGATGGGTCTCGACGAGATCGTCGCCAAGCTCGACACCGGCGCGGCCGAGCGTGCCGCCGCCAAGATCGCCGAGAAGGACGCGTTCGACGTGCTGATCGTCGGCGGTGGACCCGCTGGTGCAGCGGCTGCCGTGTATGCCGCCCGCAAGGGTGTTCGTACCGGCGTGGCCGCCGAGCGCTTCGGTGGCCAGGTGCTCGACACGATGGGCATCGAGAACCTGATCTCGGTCCCCTACACCGAGGGACCCCGTCTCGCCACCGCCCTCGAGACCCACGTGCGTGAGTACGAGGTCGACATCATGAACCTCCAGAAGGCCGTCGAGCTCGTCCCTGCCCAGGAGCCGGGTGGACTCATCGAGGTGCGCCTCGAGAGCGGCGCTTCGCTGCGGTCGCGTTCGATCGTGCTCTCGACCGGTGCCCGCTGGCGCAACATGAACGTGCCCGGCGAGACCGAGTACAAGAACAAGGGCGTGGCCTACTGCCCGCACTGCGACGGCCCGCTCTACAAGGGCAAGCGCGTCGCCGTGATCGGAGGCGGCAACTCCGGCGTCGAGGCCGCGATCGACCTCGCCGGCATCGTCAGCCACGTCACCCTCATCGAGTTCGACTCGGTGCTGCGTGCCGACGGTGTCCTCCAGGACAAGCTCCGCAGCCTGCCGAACGTGCGCGTCATCGTCTCGGCACAGACCACCGAGGTGCACGGTGCGGGCGGCAAGGTGAACGGCCTGACCTACAAGGACCGGGGGACGGGCGGCCTGCACCGCCTCGATCTCGCCGCGCGGAGAGAGCGCGACCGTGCCCTTGAGCCAGTCGGTGTTGGGCAGCAGCCCGATCTGCACGAACACGCCCTCGAGCTCGACGCGATGGATCTCGCCCGAGGCGCGGTCCTTGTAGCTCAGCGCGCTCACCTTGCCGTCAGTGCCGTGCACTTCGGTGGTCTGCGCCGAGACGAGGACGCGCACGTTCGGCAGGCTGCGGAGCTTGCGCTGCAGTACCTCGTCGGCACGGAGCTTGCCGTCGAACTCGATCAACGTGACGTGGGCCACGATGCCGGCGAGGTCGATCGCGGCTTCGACGCCTGAGTTGCCGCCGCCGACCACCGCCACGCGCTTGCCCTTGAACAATGGGCCGTCGCAGTGCGGGCAGTAGGCGACGCCCTTGCCGGAGTACTCCTTCTCGCCCGGCACGTTCATCTGGCGCCAGCGCGCGCCGGTGGAAATGATCACCGTGCGGCTCTTGAG
>JBEBDM010000266.1:0-3097 GCA_041156905.1 Actinomycetota bacterium
CTCTCCGGTGGCCGGTTCGGCATGTCGCGCAACGCCCGGCCGCGGGTCCAGGCCCTGCTGCAGTCGGGTGGGTCGTTCTCCTACCTGGTGAGCACCGACAGGTCGGCCAGCTCGTGCGACAACGGTCTGATGCTGATGTACACCGGTGGAGCACCGAGCTCGAACGAGATCGATCTCTTGCCGCGGGCGGGTCTGTCGTGTGCGCCACACCTGACGGCAGCGAACCCCGGTGTCGGCGGTGTCCGTGTGAAGTGGACGGAACCGACGTACACGGGCCGCTCGGCCGTGCTCGGTTACGTCGTGCAGATGTCGAAGAACGGTGGAACGTGGACGACGGTGGCTCGGACGGGGGCGTCGGCCAGGGCGGCGACGGTCCGCGGACTGTCCTCGTTGGCGACGTACCGCTTCCGGGTCGCCGCCGTCACGAGCGTGGGCGTCGGGGTCTGGACGGCACGATCGGCCGCCGTCAGTCCGTTCTGACGGGCTCCGACCGCCGGTCCGCGGGTGGGGTTCAGGAGTAGCCTCGCCCTGCCGATGACTCAGTGGGACCGTCATGAGCACGCACAGGGACACACAGCACGACGGAGGCGGTGAGGCACCCCGTCGAGACGCGCCCCGCACCGACGTCGGCATGTCGCTGATCGAGGTCCTCGTGGCCATCGTGCTCCTCGGGACGGCGGGAGTCGCGATGCTGACGGCCCTGAACGCGTCGGTGCGTGGCTCCACCAACCACGAGGCGCGGGCCGTGGCCCTCGCCGAGCTGAGCGCCGCGGCCTCGTACCTGTCGAGTGTCCGAGTCGAGTCGTGTGCTGACTACGCGCAGGTCCTCGCTGAGCGTCCGGCGACGCTGGCCACGCCGCGGGCGACCGTGAGTCTGGTCTCGGTGAACTGTCCCGAGGGCCAGCTCCTTCGTGAGGTCACCCTGCGGGCGACGGATCAGGTCGGTCGGGCCGAGGAGACGATCACGCTCGTCCTCGGTGGTCCAACGGTGATCTACGAGGGCATTCCCGACGCCACCACGACCACGCTCCCGGCGGTCACCACCACCACGGTGGTGGGCGCCACCACGACCACCACGACTGCGCCTCCCACGACGGTCGCTGCGTGCCAGTGGGGCACGGTGAGCGTCAACCCCACGGAGGCGGTCGTCAGGGGCAACAAGCTCAGTCAGGCCCTGACCGTGGCGGTCTCGTTCTCCGGTGACTGTTCGGGTCGTTCCCTGACCGCCACCGTCACCAACGGACCTGCCGCAGGTGACGTCCTGGTGCACACCATGAGCCAGATCGACGGCCTGTACACGACAGCGTTCGGGGTCGATGAGCGCAACTGGAAGAAGCAGACCAACGAGGTGGTCGTCCGGGAAGGGACGACCATCATCGGTACCACCACCTTCCTGACGAAGTGATCGCGATGTCGACCGTCCGCCGTGCCCGACGTCGCCGTCGCCCCGACAGGGGGTTCACCCTGACGGAGACGCTGATCGTGATCGCCGTCGTGAGCGTGGTCGGGTCGGCGCTCGCCGCGTCGATGACCGTCTTCCTCCGTAACGAGCGCTCGGTGAGCGCCCGCGTGACCGAGACGCGCGATCTCCAGCGGCTCGTCGACTTCCTCCCCTACGACGTGGCCTCCGCTCGTGTGGTCGAGATCAACTCGGCGACCGGTCGGTGTGGCAGTGGCGGGTCGGTGCTCCTCGACCTCGCCTGGTTCGAGGAGTTCGGCTCCGCGTCGTACTCCAACGCCGTCACCTACTGGCTCAACGGCGGCACCGATCAGGAGATCGTGCGCATGGAGTGTGAGAATGGCGGCTCGCCGGTGAGCCTCGTGGTCGCCAAGGCGTTCACGAGTGTCGAGGTGAGCCGGCCCGTCGACGTTGCCGGGGTGGCAGCTCTCGGGGCGGTCGAGTTCGAACTCGTGCAGACCACCGGGACCCGACGGATCGTGCTGACGTCCCGGAACTTCATCCCCGCGGAGGTCGGCTCATGAGCGCCGCTGACGTGACGAGCAACGGCGCTCCCAGCCGCGACGCAATCGATCGTGGCGTGCCAGCACGGCACGGTCGCGACCGCGGTTCGATCCTGCCGATCGCGCTCGTCCTGACGCTCGTCCTCGGATCGGTGTCGGTGGCGCTGGCGCGCTACGTGGCGACGTCGCTCCGCACGACCAAGATCACCGACGACCGTGTCGATCGTCTTGCAGCTGCCGACTCGGCGATGCAGACCGCGCTCACGCAACTCGACGCACGCATCTGCGCGCCGATCACCCCGGTGACCATCGATGGCGTGGCGCTCACCAGCACCTGCCGTGCAATCACCCGGCTCGAGAACGCCGACGGCGCGTACGCCGTGGTGGCCACGGGCGAAGGGCTCGATCCGGGGGTCGCAGCGCTCGACACTGATGCGGGTGCGGCCAGCGCGAACGCCGAGAAGGTCATCAACGGCCCGATCTACCTCGGTGTCAACACGACGGTCGACATCGACAACACGGCGGCGATCCTCCCCGGCGAGGAAGTCGACACCTGGGTGGGTGGCGAGATCCGCTACGACGTCGACGGCGACTGCCCTGGTTCGGTGACCCCGCCGACTGCGGCCGCCGACTGGAACGAGCCGCTCCCACTGGTGCAGTGCGACAGTCGTGGCTGGGCGCTGGTCTCACCGCAGCCGACCCTGCCCTCGGTGCCCGCCAGCGCGTTGTCGGTGTCGGCGGAGAGCACGCCGTCGTGCACGGTGTACAGCCCCGGCACCAAGACGGGCGGTTCGCTCGACGTGTCGACCAGCACGTTCTTCCTCCCGGGGACGTACTACTTCGTCGACGTGGAGATCACGATCACGGGTCCGGCCCTCGTCGGCATGATCGACGGTGCGCCACGCGTGCCCGCCGGGTGCGAGACGCAGGCGGCGGCACACGAGGGCGGTGCCGTGTGGGTCTTCGGCGGATCGTCGACCCTGCTGGTCGACAAGGGTGACGTCGACTTCTATCCGCTGACCCTCGGCACCGGTGCGACGGCCCACGACGTGTCACTCATGGCGTTCACCACGGCGACGGGCGGGTTCGCGGCGTCGACCGTCGATCCGAACGACACCGAACTCGTCAACCGGAA
>JBEBDM010000267.1:0-10313 GCA_041156905.1 Actinomycetota bacterium
GGCCGTGACAGCCCGGGTGAGGGCGACGTCGTGCAGCGGACCGTTGGCCCCGCTCACGCTCGCGAGGAGTGCCGTGGCCTGCTCGATGGTCTGGAAGGGATGGCTGACCTCGACCTTGAGCCCTCCCTCGTCGGTGACGGAGGGTCCGGTGACCTGCCAACCGGCAGCGACGGCGTCGTCGAACCGAAGGTCGTCCGCGAGGCCAGGTGCGGCATCGACCACGGCGGCATCGGCCACTGCCGTCACCGTGAGCACGCCCGATCCGTCGGCCTCCACACGGAGGTCGACGGTCGTGTCGACACGGCAGGCCGACAGCAGCGCTGTCAGTGCCAGAGCGCAGGCCGCGAGGGCGCCGCGCCGCACGATCAGTCGGCCGGGGGAGCCGGCGGCTCGGTGCCGTCGGCTCCGGTGGCGGCGAGTTCGACGGCGGCCGGGGGCTGGAAGCCCTCGACGCCCTTGAACGAGAGCCGCTTGTCGCCCGGACGGTCGGGGTCGTCCTCGGTGTCGACGACGATGATCTGGCCGGCGTGGAACTCCTTGTACAGGATCTTCTCGCTCAGCACGTCCTCGATCATCCGCTGGATGGCACGACGCAGCGGGCGTGCGCCGAGCTGCGGGTCGTAGCCCTTGACCGCCAGCAGTTCCTTGGCCGCCTGGGTGAGCTCGATGCCGAGACCCTGGCCCTCGAGCTGACCGGTGAGACGCTTGGTCATCAGGTCGACCATCTGCATGACCTCGTCCTGGGCCAGCTCGTGGAAGACGATGATGTCGTCGATGCGGTTGAGGAACTCGGGGCGGAAGTGGCCCTTGAGCGCGTCGTTGACCTTGTCCTTCATGCGCTCGTACGACATCGCCGCATCACCCTTGGTGAAGCCGATGTTCGCCTTGCGCAGGTCCTGGGTGCCCAGGTTCGAGGTCATGATCAGCACCGTGTTGCGGAAGTCGACGGTGCGACCCTGGCTGTCGGTGAGACGACCTTCCTCGAGGATCTGCAGGAGCGTGTTGAACACGTCGGGGTGAGCCTTCTCGATCTCGTCGAAGAGGACCACGCTGAACGGCTTGCGCCGGACGGCCTCGGTGAGCTGGCCGCCCTCCTCGTACCCGACGTAGCCGGGGGGCGAGCCGACGAGACGGCTCACGGTGTGCTTCTCCATGTACTCCGACATGTCGAGCGAGATGAGCGAGCTCTCGTCACCGAAGAGGAACTCGGCGAGCGTCTTGGCGAGCTCGGTCTTACCGACACCGGTGGGGCCGAGGAAGATGAACGAGCCGCTCGGGCGCTTCGGGTCCTTGAGGCCGGCGCGGGTACGGCGAACGCTCTGGCTGACGGCCTTGATGGCGTTCTCCTGGCCGATGATCCGGCGGTGGAGTTCGCCCTCCATGTTGAGGAGCTTCTGGGTCTCCTCCTCGGTGAGCTTGTACACCGGGATGCCGGTCCAGATGCTGAGCACCTCGGCGATGGCTTCCTCGTCGACCTCGTCGAAGAGGTCGACGCCACTCGCCTTGATCTCGGACTCCTTGGTGGCCTTCTCCTCGAGCAGGGCCTTCTCCTGGTCGCGCAGGCGGCCGGCCTCCTCGAAGCGCTGCTCCTCGACGGCCTTCTTCTTGGCTTCCTGGACGTCGGTGAGCTTGGTCTCGATCTCCTTGAGATCGGGAGGGGTGCCCATGCGCTTGATGCGCAGGCGGCTGCCGGCCTCGTCGATGAGGTCGATGGCCTTGTCGGGGAGGTGGCGGTCGCTGATGTAGCGATCGGCGAGGTTGGCCGCGGCGACGATGGCCTGGTCGGTGATCGTCACTCGGTGGTGCGCCTCGTACTTGTCGCGCACGCCCTTGAGGATCTCGATCGTGTGGGCGAGGGTGGGCTCCTCGACCTTCACGGGCTGGAAGCGACGCTCGAGGGCGGCGTCCTTCTCGAGGTGCTTGCGGTACTCGTCGAGGGTGGTCGCGCCGATGGTCTGGAGTTCACCGCGGGCGAGCATCGGCTTGAGGATGCTCGCTGCGTCGATGGCTCCCTCGGCAGCGCCCGCACCGACGAGGGTGTGGATCTCGTCGATGAAGAGCACGATGTCGCCGCGCGTCTTGATCTCCTTAAGGACCTTCTTGAGACGCTCCTCGAAGTCGCCGCGGTAGCGGCTGCCGGCGACGAGTGCGCCGAGGTCGAGGGTGTACAGCTGCTTGTTGCGCAGCGTGTCGGGGATGTCATTGCTGACGATGCGCTGGGCGAGGCCCTCGACGATCGCCGTCTTACCGACGCCCGGCTCACCGATCAGCACCGGGTTGTTCTTGGTACGGCGGCTGAGGATCTGCATGACGCGCTCGAGCTCGCGCTCACGGCCGATCATCGGGTCGAGCGCCTTCTCGCGTGCGAGCTGGGTGAGGTTGCGACCGAACTGGTCGAGGATCTGGCTGTTGCCCTTGTCGCCGCTGTCGTCCTTCGACGACGAGCCGGCCGAGCCGGACGAACCAGAGGCAGCACCCGATGCGGAGCCACCCTCGGTCTTGCTGCCGCCCTGGTAGCCGCTGAGCAACTGGATGACCTGCTGACGCACACGACTGAGGTCGGCGCCGAGCTTCACGAGCACCTGCGCCGCGACGCCCTCACCCTCGCGGATGAGGCCGAGGAGGATGTGCTCGGTGCCGATGTAGTTGTGACCGAGCTGCAGTGCTTCGCGCAGCGACAGCTCGAGCACCTTCTTGGCACGAGGGGTGAACGGGATGTGGCCCGACGGCGAGGAGCCGCCGGTGCCGATGATCTCCTCCACCTGGCTACGGACTGCCTCGAGGCTGATGCCGAGCGACTCGAGTGCCTTGGCGGCCACTCCCTCGCCCTCGTGGATCAGGCCGAGGAGGATGTGCTCCGTGCCGATGTAGGAGTGGTTCAGGAGGCGGGCTTCCTCCTGCGCGAGCACCACGACTCGGCGGGCTCGGTCGGTGAACCGTTCAAACATGGGGGAAGTGTACCCGTGGCCGTTGGATCCGTCGTGCCGTGCACCACACCGTTCCGGACGTGTGCCGTGTCGTCGGACACCGTGCCGTCTGCCGACGTGAGGAACACTGCGCAGAACGTCGTACCGGACGTGACACAGGTCGCCACAGGTGTCGGTCGTGTGGCTCCGTTGGCCGTCCGTCCGGCAAGGGCGTAGCCTGCCGGTGTGGCTTCCGCCCCTCTCTTCGCGTTGCCCTCGCACTCCGCCGACCTGGCGCGCATCGAGGCTGCACTCGTCGAGTCGGTGCACACCCCCGATCCGTACCTGAACGAGATCGCATCGCACCTGATCGTGGCGGGCGGCAAGCGCCTCCGCCCGATCCTCACCGTCGTCGCCGCGCAGGTGGCGGGCCCGGCCGACCCCGCCTTGTTCGAGCGGTCGGTGCAGGGTGGCGTGTCGTGCGAACTCGTGCAGACCGGTTCGCTCTACCACGACGACGTGATGGACGAGGCGGCGACGCGCCGTGGTGTGGAGACGGTCAACGCGAAGTGGGGCAACCTGCAGGCGATCCTCGCCGGCGACTTCCTGCTCGCTCGTGCCTCGGAGATCGCGGCGTCGCTCGGCACCGAGGTCGCCGGGCTGCTCGCCCGCACCATCGGTCGGCTGTGCGAGGGCCAGATCGAGGAACTGCGTCACACGTACAACTCGGCGCGTCCCGAGAGCAGCTACCTGTCGTCGATCAGCGGCAAGACGGCGTCGCTGTTCTCGACGGCGGCGCGTATCGGTGGCATCGTGGCCGACCTTCCCCGCCCGCAGATCGACGCGCTCACCGAGTACGGCGAGTCGTTCGGCATGTTGTTCCAGATCGTCGACGACCTCCTCGACCTCACCGCCACCGACAGTCAGCTCGGCAAGCCGGCTGGCCACGACATGGTCGAGGGTGTGTACACGCTCCCCGTGCTGCTGACCCTCCAGGCCGGTGGTGTCGCGGCGGCCGAACTCCTGCCTCTGCTCGGCAAGCCGCTCGACCTCTCCGAGCGCGACAAGGCCCTCGAGATCGTTCGCTCGAACGGTGGCATCGAGGCCGCGATCGAGGCCGCTCGTGAGTGGGCCGCACGCGCCGAGGCGTCGTGCGAGTTGCTGTCGCCCTCTGCGGCGACCGACGTGCTCGCCGCCGCGCCGAGCGCGCTACTCGCCTCACTCTGACCCGACCCGTCGCTCCGACGAGTCGGTCGTCGCGAGAGGTCAGGCGCGGGGTGCGACCTTGGCGATCTTCGCGGCGGCCTTGTAGGCAGCCTCGGCGGGCCCGATCTCGTCGGGGCGCAGGAGGTTGGCCATGATCCGCAGCACCCACTCCATGAGCGTGCGGCTGTTCATCCCGACGCGCGTGAGCTCGCGCATCAGCACCGGACGCCCGATGATGCGGGCGAAGAGACGGGCGACCTTGTAGTACTCGCCGTACTCGGCCTCGAGAAGACGCGGGTACTGCTGCAGGATGGTGGGGTCGTCGGTGACGAGCGCTTCGTGGAGGACGTCGGCAGCGAGATGGGCCGTCTCGTACGCGTAGTCGATGCCCTCACCGTTGAACGGGTTGACGCTGCCCGCGGCGTCGCCGATGACGAGGTACGAGGGCCCCGCCTTCGGCCCGACCGAGCCACCCATCGGGATGCGTCCGCTGGTGGCCTTCTGCAGGGGGTTCTCGGGATCGATCTCCCAGCGATCGGCGACCTGATGTGCGTAGGCGTCGAGGAGATGCGTGGTGTTCACGCTCTTGAAGTCGCGGAACGTGCTGAGGAGCCCGACGCCGATGTTGACGGTGCCGTCACCCACCGGGAAGATCCAGCCGTAGCCGGGCATCGGGTTGCCGTTGCGGTCCTGGACGTCGAGAGCCGACTCGATCCACGGGTCGGAGTGACGCGGGGTCTCCCAGTACGTGCGAATCGCGGTGCCGTACGGCCACTCGCGCTGGCGGAACGTTCCGAGGGCGCGTCCGAAACGCGAGTTGGCGCCGTCGGCCACCACCACGTAGCGAGCGTGGATGTCGAACGTCCTGCCGTCGTTGGTCTGGACGGTCGCGCCACGCACGAAACCGCGGTCGACGATGGGTGCGAGGGCCTCGTGGCCGGTGAGCAGACGCGCTCCGGCGGCCGCCGCGTTCTCGGCCACCATCTGATCGAGGTCGCGACGGCGCACGACGTAGCCGTGCCGCGGGTAGATCGGGTGGGTCGGCCACTCGAGTTCGAGCGTCTTGCCCATACCCGTGGCGCGCAGTCCGTTGTACTTGTGGAAGCGGGTCAGCGCGTCGCCCAGACCCATCTCCTCGATCTGGTGCACGCCGCGCGGGGTGAGGCCGTCACCGCAGGTCTTCTCGCGCGGGTAGGTCTTCTTCTCGAGCACGGTCACGTCGTGGCCGTGGCGGGCGAGCCAGTAGCCGGCCGCCGCACCGGCCGGACCGCCACCGATCACCAGGACGTCGGTCCGGGTGGGGGCACTCGGGTTGGGCGCGACGTCGTTCACGAAAAAGCAGTGTGGCCGCTCCTCGTGGGAAGCGGCCACACCAGTACGTGATTCGGTGGTGGACGGAAGGTCACTCCGCCGGGCTGCCGGCCAGCGGGGTCGAGCCGATCTCCATGACGCCCTTGTCGGCGAAGACCTCGTGGAGGTTCTCGAAGGTGGCCGTGCCCTCCTCGAGGGCGAGGAAGATCTCGCTCTCGGGCGAGCACCACATCTCGAACTCCTCGCCCTCGGGCGCAGCGCCGCCGAGGTCGTAGCGCTCGTGGCAGATCGAGGCGAGGATCTCGTAGTCGGTGAGGTTGCCCTTCCAGCCCGGCATCTGGCCGCCGCTGGCGCCGGTGACGCGTGCGCCACCCTCGCGGTCGGGGTTGCCGTACGACGAGACGCCGGCGTCGAGATAGGCCTTCGTGCCGAGGTACACCCAGCGCAGCTGGTCCTCGATGTGCGGGAAGGTGTTCATGACCGAGCCGTTGGTGAAGCCGTAGGCCGAGCCCACGCCCTCGCCACCTGCGCCGTGACAACCCGAGCACGCCGAGAGGTAGACCTTGGTGCCTTCGCCGAGGGGACCGGCGGCCTCGGCGACGACGGGCTCCATCGCCCGGACGTAGAGGAACAGCCACACGGGCAGGATGCTCAGGGTGAGCATCGCCCACGACGGGATCTTGTGCCGCTTCTTGTAGGCGGTCACGACCGGCAGGTCGGGCTTGGCGACGGGTGCCACGGGGGCGGCAGCGACGGGCGCAGCGGCGGCCGCGACGGCCGGGGTGCTGGCTACGGGCGCCGGGCTGTTCGAGGAGGCAGGTGCCTCGCCGCCGTCGGCCTTGGCGCGGGCCGACTGGCTGCGCTTGAGGAGGTGCTCGGGGATCTCGGTCACGGCGAGAACGATAGACGGCGGAGGGGCCGATGCGGGAAATCCACGTCACTTGATCGTCGGGCGACCGTCACAGGGCCTGGTTCGCGTCACGAGTTCACAACCACGTCGCGGCGTCCGACGCCGCGTGGTAGACCCAAGGTCGCCACTGTCCGCCGCCCCGGGGTTCGCCCCGGGGCGGGGTCGGCGGCGACCTCGTCGGTGAGTCGACGGGGTGTTGTCGGGGTGAGATCGGTGCGCCGAACGTCACTCCCCGACGGAATGGCCTCATCAGGGGGTCGGGTGGCTAGTGTTCGTGCAGCAGTTCACGAGGACGGCCACCGGCCGTTGCAAGGAAGGGCAGCGAGTTGCTGATCGCATTCGAAACCAACGTGCTGAAGTGGCCCGGGATGAACGTGGCCTTCCTGTTCTCGTTCTTCCTCTCGACCGGCCTCGCGCTGCTCGTGATCCCGTACTCGAAGCGGCGCCCCAAGGGCCGTCCCGCGACGTGGGGTGAGGCGATGCTCGCCTCCGTGTTCGTGTTCGGTCTGTTCTTCATCGCCTTCGGCGTGGTGCCCCACCAGTTCATCGACCACGCCGACAAGGAGCTCGGCTGGGCCAAGACCAAGGTCATCTTCGGACCTGGTGGCATCCTCAAGCCGCAGGCGTACGGCGGCTGGTTCCCGTTCACGATGTCGTACGAGGCGATCCGCGACATCGTCGCGATCCTGATCCACGTCTGGTACTTCGGTCTGACGATCTGGCTCTGGAGCGTCTGGCAGAAGCGTGGCGAGACCAAGAGCACCGAGGTCGTCACGAGCCCGTTCGGCCGTCCGCTGGTCAAGAAGGGGTGACGCATGGCCAAGACCGATGCGAACCCTCCGATGATGCCGTTCGTCGACGAGTACACCCTCGTCGAGGTCGACGCTGACTACCTGACCAAGGCGGTCAAGCCCAAGCAGTTCATCCACATCGACCAGACCGAGTGCATCATGTGCGAAGGCTGTGTCGACATCTGCCCGTGGAAGTGCATCCACATGGTCTCGCCCGAGGCCATCGTCGACGCCACGGGTACCGAGCGTCCGGGCATCGACCCGAGCGACAACGTTGTGTTCATCATCGACGACGACATCTGCACCCGGTGTCAGCTGTGTGTCGATCGGTGCCCGACCGGGGTCATCATCCTCGGGAAGGTGGGCGCTCCCGCACAGGGCGGCGACCTGCACACACGTACCAACAATCACGGCTACGGCTACGGCATGCGGTTCTGAGGTAACACGACATGGCACAGATCCTCGACGATTCCCCGCGACCCACGGTCAAGGAGCGCCTCAACAAGACGCTTGACGACGTGCAGGGCAGCCAGGCCTGGAACAGCATCTTCCGGCCGGGCTCGATCTTCCGCAAGGGATACACCGACAGCCCGCGTAACCGCAGCTACGTCATCATGAACTCGGTGCTGTACCACCTGCACCCGGTGAAGGTGAAGCGCCATGCGGTCAAGGTCAGCTACACGCTGTGCCTCGGCGGTCTGTCGTTCTTCCTCTTCATCCTGCTGACGGTCACCGGCATCTTCCTGATGTTCTTCTACCGACCGACCGCCACGCAGGCCTGGGACGACATCAGCAACCTGCAGACCTCGGTGACCTTCGGTCTGTTGGTACGCAACATGCACAGATGGGGCGCGCACCTGATGGTGCTCAGCGTCTTCCTGCACATGGCGCGTGTCTTCTACCACGGTGCCTACAAGCCGCCGCGTGAGTTCAACTGGGTCATCGGCGTCGTCCTGCTGATGCTCACCCTGCTGCTCTCGTTCACCGGCTACCTGCTGCCGTGGGACCAGCTCGCTCTCTGGGCCGTGACGGTGGGTACCAACATGATGGGGTACACACCGGTGCTCGGTGAACAGGTCCGCTTCGTGTTGCTCGGCGGTAAGGAGATCAGTGGCGACACGCTGCTGCGCTGGTACGTGCTCCACGTACTGATGCTGCCGTTCGTCATCGTGATCTTCATGGCTATCCACTTCTGGCGTGTCCGCAAGGACGGCGGCATTTCCGGCCCGCTGTGATCTAGGGAGACTCTGCGATGACTGAAATCCCCGAACACCTCCTCAAGCGGGCCCAGGCGGCACGCGAGAAGGCGGCGAGCACTCCTGAGGGTGCGGAGGAGGCCCCCGCGGCCGCCGCCGACCCGCGGATCCCCGCGCACCTCCTCGAGCGCAGCAAGGCGGCGCGCTCCAAGTCCGACGACGGTGGTGCCGTCGCCACGCAGGAGAAGGTCGCCGCCGTCGTGGCTGCCGGCCCCGCTGCGGGTGGTGGCGTGCCGCTGGCCGCCGGTCCGGGTGGCCACACCCAGCGTCTGCTCACCGTCGTCAAGAGCGGCAGCATCCAGGACGTCAAGGCGACCCCGGTCGACAAGGTGCACACCTGGCCGCACCTGCTCGCCGGTGAGTTCGTGGCGGCGCTGGCCTGCTTGTCGTTCACGTTCTTCTTCTCGATCTTCGTGAACGCCCCATTGCTCCAGCAGGCGAACATCAACCGCACCCCGAACCCGTCGAAGGCCCCGTGGTACTTCCTCGGTCTTCAGGAGCTGCTCACGATGTTCCACCCGATGATCGCGGGTGTGACCATCCCCGGCGTGGGTCTGATCATCCTGATCCTCGCCCCCTTCATCGACAAGAACCCGTCGAACAAGCCCGAGGACCGCAAGTTCGCCACCTCGCTGATGACGGTCCACCTGATGTTCTGGGCGGTCCTCGTCATCATCGGGTCGTTCTTCCGTGGTCCTGGTTTCAACTTCACGCTCCCCTGGCGTGATGGCATCTTCTTCGAACTGTGAGGCCTGCACTGTCATGAGTCCTGCTGTCATCATCGTCATCGCTCTTGCGGCCCTCGTCGTCCTCGCGGCCATCGTGCTGCTGACGGCGGCACGTCGTAGCGACGTGCGCGGTGCGGGAGCCCTCAGCCGCGAGACCCGTCGCCGCGACAAGGCCAGCACCGTGGTCGACACCGAGGCCCCGTCGGGTCGCGAGGTCGAGCGCGCTGCCTCCGAGGCACGTGAGGCCGCACTGCGTCCCGCTCCTCGGGCCCTCACCGAGTTCCGTGCGCCCGACCCCGAGGAGATCGGTGTCAACCGCCGCCAGTTCCTCAACCGGGCGACCGTCACCCTCATGAGCGCCGGTCTCGGCACCTTCGCCGCTGCCGGTTTCGTCGCCTTCCTGTGGCCGACCGCGGCCCCGGTGTTCGGTGGCAAGGTCAACGTCGGCAAGCTCGACGACATCCTCGCCAGCATCCGCAGCAACGGTGGCTTCTTCTACTCGTCGAGCGCCCGTTCGTACGTCACGGCGTACCCCTCCGAGGCCCTCCCCAAGGCCAAGGGCGTGGGCAACTACGGCCGGATCCTTCCGGGTCTCGAGGCGGGCGTCACCGCCCTCTACCAGAAGTGCCCGCACCTCGGCTGCCGCGTGCCGGAGTGCAAGAGCAGCCAGTGGTTCGAGTGCCCGTGCCACGGCTCGCAGTACAACCGTGTCGGTGAGAAGAAGGCCGGCCCCGCCCCGCGTGGCATGGACCTCTTCGCGATCACCGTCTCGCCGACCGGCGACGTCGTGATCGACACGTCGACCGTCATTCCGGGTGTCCCGCTGGGCACCAACACCACCGGCCAAGAGGCCGAGGGTCCCCACTGCATCACTGGCGGCGGAGGTAGCCACTGATGATCGCCGTCAACACCACCGCAGTCGCGTGGGTCATCTTCGCCCTTCTCACCATCGGCTGGATCGCCTACTACATCCTGAACAACGCCAGCGCTCGTCGTGAGCTCGGTTCCGAGGTCGAGATGGCCCCGAACCGCAAGACCTACTACGACGACGAGACCCTCGAGGGCCGCCGTCTGGAGCGCATGCAGCTCCTCGGTGTCCTGCTCCTCGTCACGATGGTCGTGGGCCTGCCGCTCTACTGGATGCTCGAGCCGGGCCGCCAGGAAGGCGCCAGTGCCCTCAAGGAAGACCAGTTCGTCGGCTGGGG
>JBEBDM010000268.1:0-3073 GCA_041156905.1 Actinomycetota bacterium
ATCGCGGCCACGCCTGTCCCACCCGGAACGCGGTGCCAGCACTGCTCGAGTGTGTAGGCAACGCGCATCGGCCCATTGTGCCCGATGGCCGCGCGCCGCGCCGTCACCCCACCCCAGTCAGCAGCCCAGTGAGGGCTGGGTCACCGGCCCTCGTGGGCAGCCCGGTTCAGAAGTACGGCAGGTAGTGCTGGTGCTCCCACGCACTGATCTCGTGCGGGTCCCACTCGAGGCCCTCGGCCTCCCAACGCGCCTGCTCGTCCTTGCGGATCGTCAGGAACGCCACGCTGAGGTCGTGGCCCATCGCCTCGCGCAGTTCGGTGTCGGCCTCGAAGGCGTCGATCGCCTCGGCGAGCGAGTGCGGCGTGTGGCGGTCGGTGTTCGGCTCGGCGTCTCCGTTGCCCTCCTGCGGGGCACCGCAGTCGATGCCGGCGCTCACGCCCATCAGTGCCGCGTTCAGCATCGCTGCAGCGGCCAGGTACACGTTCGCCGAACCACAGGGCATCCGGTTCTCGATGCGGGTGGCAGCACCGCGCTCGCCGGGGATGCGGTAGGTGCTCATGCGGTTGTCGAGACCCCAGTTGGCCCAGTAGCCGGCGATGATCCCCGGGATGAGGCGCTTGTAGCTGTTGACCGTCGGTGCCGACAGGAGGGCCATCCCCTCGTGATGGGCGATCATCCCACCGAGGCACTGACGGGCGAGCTCGCTGATGCCGTGCTCGGCGTTCTGGTCGTCGAAGGCGTTCGGTCCACCGTTGACCGGCACGAGCGAGAAGTTGATGTGCAGGCCGTTGCCGGTGAACGGACCACTGATCGGCCGACCCATGAAGGTCGCCCCGAAGCCGTGGCGGTATGCGATCTCGCGCACCATCTCACGGCTTGTGAAGGCACGGTCGGCGGCGTCCATCGCCGGGCCGTACTTCATGTTCAGTTCCATCTGGCCGGGGCTGAACTCGGCGCACACGCCCTCGAGGTCGAGCTCGCACAACTCGGCGTTGTCGAAGAACTCGAACATCAGGCTGGTGCCGTCATCGGTGTACACGTCGCCACCGAGACCGACCCCGTACACGCGGTGGTTGGGACGATCGAGGGCCGCGAGACCACCCGGGGCGGAGGCGTCCTGACGCATGACGTAGAACTCCATCTCGAAGCCGAGCATCGGTTCGTACCCCAGCGCACGCCATGCATCGATCGCACGCTGCAGCGCGCCACGCGGGCACAGGGCGAGCGGCTGGTCGCGGTACTCCAGACCAGCGATCACGATGTCGGTCTCGGGCTCCCAGCCCGGACGGCGCGACTCGGTGCTCGGCACGGTGGAGAGGTCGGGGAATCCGACGTCACTGCTGTAGCCCGGCACCTCGAGGATCTCGCCGAGGGCGTTCATCGTGAGCGTGGTGACTGCGTGGTGGGTGTGCTCGTGGATGCGCCTCACCGGCACGTACCGGCCGTGCGACAGGCCGTTCAGGTCGCTCCACATGACACGTACTCGTCGGTTTCCCATGGCCGTCGAAAGTAGCAGACGACGCAGATCGTTCGTGTCCTAACGATCGCCGCCCGGCGACACCGTCAGGCGTCGAACCACATGTGGATCTGGCCGGTACCCGCCGCGTTCTCGTAGTCGCTGTACGCCACACCCTTCGAGCGCCACGACGCACCACCCATGGCCGATGCCATGATCAGGTAGTGGGCGAAGCGGCCCTCGGGCGAGAACCGGCGGAACTCGGGGTATCCGGCGAGGACGGCGGCATGGTCGCCGGCCTCGAGCTGGTCGATGATCGCCTCGTCAGCCGCCCGGTGGGTCGGGCTCACGATGTGGGAGGGGTCGGCCGACTCGTGCGAGCGCAGTTCGCGCAGCGGCCAGAACTTGTGGGAGAGCGCACCGCTCGCCAGCAGCACGACCCTCCGGTCGCTGCGCCGCACGGCCTCGGCGAGCACCTGGCCAGCGATCATGCAGTCGTCGAACTCCGCCGTCTGGCAGATGCTCATCGACACCCACCGCTCGTCGCGCTGGAGGTACGGGGTCAGGTACACCGTGGCGTACTTGATGGGGAGGTAGGGGTCGTCGCTCGCGTGCACCCAGGTGTCGTCGCGCTCCCCCGCCACCTCGGCCATCAGGTGGGCCAACTCGGGGTCGCCCAGGAGATCGAACGGCATCTGGGGATTGCCCCGCGGCAACTCCTCACTCGTGAAGTGTCCGGTGCGCCGTTCGTGCGCGGTGACCACCCACTCGAAGGTCGTGTACCAGTGCGTGTCGAGGACCACGATCGTGTCGACCCCGGCGTCATCGAAGCGCTCGCGCCGCATGCGGTGCAGGCCGTCGACGATCGAGAAGTCGCGACCACCGTTGAGTTCGAGACGAACCTCCTCAGGCAGGACGAGGGGCGGCACGTGGGCCACGAGTGCTCCGCCGACGATCTCTCCCATGTCCGATCCTCCCCGAGACCTGCGCCGTCGCAGATCGTTAGGTACCGAACAACCTACACCACGGGTCAGGCAGTGAGCACCGCGACGGTCTCGGCGAGCGGCTCGCCGAAGTGGCGGAGTGGGCCCCAGCCGAGCGCCGTGAGCACACCGTTCTCCAGCACGCTGTTCGCCGGACGCGCCGCCGGTCGGGGCGGCTGAAGTTCGGACGTCGAGATCGGGCGGACCATCTCCGGGTCGAGTCCCATCGCCGTCACCACCGCCTGGGCGAACCCGTGCCACGACACGACACCGGAGTTCGTCGCGTGGACGACACCACCGACCCGCTCGAGGCCGAGACGACGCAACACGGGAGCGAGGTCGTGGGTGAACGTCGGGTGGCCGATCTGGTCGTCGACGAAGGCCAGTTCCGGACGCTCACGGGCGAGCCGCACGATGGTCTTGACCATGTTCGAGCCGTGACGTCCGCAGACCCACGACGTGCGCACGACGGCGGCGCCCGTCCCGAGCGCGAGCGCCTCGAGCTCGCCGGCCCGCTTGCTCGCCCCGTACACGCTGCGCGGCGCCGTCTCGTCGTGCTCCCGGTAGGGCCGGTCGAGCGTGCCGTCGAAGACGTAGTCGGTGCTCACGTGCACGAGATGCGCTCCGGTCGATG
>JBEBDM010000269.1:0-4400 GCA_041156905.1 Actinomycetota bacterium
TGAACCGAGGGCGCGCAGCGTGGCGGCGCGGTCGGCGGCCGAGATTCCGGTGGTCGTTCCCTCGGCGAGGTCGACGGTGACCGTGAACGCCGTGCGGAACTGATCAGCGTTCGCATCGGGCGGGACCATCAGCGGGAGGGCGAGCTCGTCGCACCGGCGGCCCGGAAGGGCTGCGCAGATCACGCCCGACGTGTAGCGGACGAAGAACGCGATCAGTTCGGGTGTCGCTGCGTCGGCGGCCATGATCAGGTCGCCCTCGTTCTCGCGGTCCTCGTCGTCGGCGACGACCACTGCACCGCCGCGGGCGATGGCCTCGAGAGCGGTCTCGATCGGGTCGAAGGGACTGTCGGATCGGGTGCTCATGAGCGGGCCTCCTGGCGGGTGGGGAGCATGACGGTCGGGTGGGTGGGGGAGGACACGGTCGGGTGGGTGGGGGAGGTCATGTCGCCTCCCGGGCACGGGCGTCGAGTTCGGCGGCGACGAGTCGCTCGACGTACTTGGCCATCACGTCGACCTCGATGTTGACCGGGTCGCCGGGACCCTTGGCCCCGAGGGTGGTGACCGCTGCGGTGTGCGGGATGACGGCGACCGTGAATCCGTCGTCGAGGGCGTCGACGATCGTGAGGCTCACCCCGTCGACCGTGATCGAACCCTTCTCGACCGTGTAGCGGAGCAGGTGACGCGGGATCCGCACGCGGAGATCGGGCACCGGGGCGACGATCTCGCCGACACCGTCGACGTGTCCCTGGACCATGTGGCCACCGAGCCGGTCGGCCAGGCGCACGGCGCGTTCGAGGTTGACGGGCGCTCCCGTGGCGATGGTCCCGCTGCCGAACGTCGTGCGCTCGAGGGTTTCGTTGCTCAGGTCGGCGACCCACCAGTCGGGGCCGGAGTCGACCACGGTGAGGCAGCAGCCGTTGACGGCGATGGAGTCACCGAGGCCGACGCCCTCGAGCACCTGCTGGGCGCGGATGCGCAGACGCGCCCCGTCCGGGGTCGGGTCGTAGGCATCCACCTCACCCATCTCTTCGACGATGCCGGTGAACATCGCACTCCTCTCGGTCTGGCTCTCGGTCTGTGACGTCGACCTGCGGGAACGGGACGTCGACGGACGCCGGAGGAGGGGTCGTGTGCCGACGGCACGCGACGCGCCCCACCAGAGGCTCGTGCTCCTGCTCCCATCCGGACTCTGACCGTCGGCCCCGGAATTCCACCGGATCGGCCCCACGTCGATTCGCATCGCCGAGGGGTTCGCGGGCTTTCACCGCCGGTAGGGACTTCCACCCCACCCCGCAGGTTTCAATTGTGATCCGGACGGTAGCAACGATCCCCGCCCGTCACCCCATCCTGCGACGATCTGTGTCGGGCGTGTCGCGGGCGGCCCGGGGGCTCAGGAACGACGCCGCGAACGGCTGCCGGCGGCGACGATCGCCTCGAACTCGTTCTCGGCGAGGGGCATCACCGACAGGCGGTTGCCGCGGGCGAGGAGTCGGCAGTCGGCGAGTTCGGGCATCGACCGCAGTTCGTCGAGCGACACGAAGTGGAGGCGCTTGGCCGGGGCGACCGTGACCCAGTCCCACCGCGGCTGGTGCAGCGGGCTGGCGGCGTCGAAGTACTTGCTCTTCGGGTCGAACTGGGTCGGATCGGGCTCGGCGCCCTTGACGATCTTGCAGACACCGGCAGCACCAGGGGGTGTCGCGTTCGAGTGGTAGAAGATGGCGCGATCGCCGACCTTCATCTCCCGGAGGTAGTTGCGGGCCTGGTAGTTGCGGATCCCGTCCCAGCCCTCACGCTTGACGCGCACGAGGTCGTCGTAGCTGAACACGTCGGGCTCGGACTTCATCAACCAGTAGGCCATGGCAGAGGCGGACAGTAGCGCTCGGGGGTTCAGCGTGCGCGGTGCTGCTCGAGGATCGAGTGGTACAGCGAGCGGTAGTGGCCCGCAGCGAGTTGCCAGCTGACGTCGCGGGTCATCGCCCGACGCTGCACCCGCTGCCACGCGGTGCGATCCGCGAAGAGTTCGACGACGCGGCTGATCGCGATCGAGAGCGCGTCGGTGGTCACGGGGGCGAACTGGAAGCCTGTCGCGACACCGTCGCGCAGTGCGGCCTCGTTGGCGTCGATCACCGTGTCGGCGAGACCGCCGACCCGCGACACCAGAGGCAGGGTGCCGTACCGCAGGCCGTAGAGCTGGGTGAGTCCACATGGCTCGAAACGCGAGGGAACGATGATCGAGTCGGCGCCGGCCTGGAGTCGGTGGGCGAGCGGTTCGTCGTAGCCGATCACGGTGGCGACGCTCCCGGGATACGCGACGGCCGCCTGACGGAAGCCGTCCTCGATCCAACGCTCGCCGGCACCCAGGACGGCCAGCTGCGCTCCCGAGTCGACGAGGTGGGGAACGGCTTCCAGCAGCAGGTCGAGACCCTTCTGGGTCGTGAGCCGACTGATGACGCAGAACAGTGGGCCGTCGGTGTCGGCGCGCAGCCCGAGTTCCTGGCGCAACGCAGCGGTGTTGGCGGCCTTCGCCCCGAGGCGTCGCATCGAGTAGGGCGTCGTCACGTTCGGGTCGCCCGCGGGGTCCCAGACGCCCTCGTCGATGCCGTTGACGATGCCCGACAGATGGCTGCCACGTCCGCGCAGGAGCCCGTCGAAGCCCATCCCGAACTCGTGGCCGAGGATCTCTCTCGCGTAGGTCGGACTGACCGTGTTGATGCGGTCGCACCAGAGCACGCCCGCCTTGAGGAAACTCAGGCGACCCCAGTACTCGAGGGCGTCGATGTCCATCGCCTCGGCAGGAAGGCCGAGGTCGCCGAGGAGGTCAGCGTCGAACACACCCTGGAAGGCGAGGTTGTGGATGGTCAGCAGGCTCGGGGGCGGCGTGCCGGGCGAGCCGTAGCGCAGATAGGCGGCGGTGAGCGCCGACTGCCAGTCGTGGAGGTGCACGAGGTCGGGTGTCCAGCCGCCCAGGCGGCCGAGGGCGATCTCGGCGCCCACCCAGCCGAGTGCGGCGAAGCGGAGATGGTTGTCGTGCCAGTCGCGACCGCTCGCATCGAGGTACGGGCCGCCGGCGCGGTCGTACAGGTGCGGTGCGTCGACGAGCCAGACCTCGAGCCCGTCAACGGTGGTGCCGGCGATCACGGACGCCGGACCGCCGAACAGGTCGGCGACGGTGGCGACGGTGTGCTGCCCGGAGAGGCGCTCGGCCACTCCGGGGTAGCCGGGCATGAGCACCTTGCTCCGAACCCCGACCTGGTCGAGGGCGAGGGGCAGGGCGCCAGCGACGTCGGCGAGCCCACCCGTCTTCACGAGGGGATAGCACTCCGGCGTCACCATCAGAACGTCAGGTCCGTCGATGACCTCGTGTCGGCGTGCAGCAGTGGCCACGGGGCGACGGTAACCGATCACGCGATCCGTCCGGCAGATGTACATTCCGTGCCATGGCCGAACCCAAGGTTCTCGTGATCGTGCTCGCTGGTGGGGAGGGCAAGCGGATGCTGCCCCTCACCGAGGACCGTGCGAAGCCGGCCGTCCCGTTCGGTGGCGCCTATCGCATCATCGACTTCGCCCTCTCGAACTTCGCCAACGCCCGCTTCCTCAAGATCGTGGTGCTCACGCAGTACAAGAGCCACAGCCTCGACCGTCACATCAGCCAGACCTGGCGGTTCAGCACCCTCCTCGGCAACTACGTGACCCCGGTGCCGGCGCAGATGCGTCGTGGTCCGCACTGGTTCGCCGGTTCGGCCGACGCGATCTACCAGAACCTCAACCTGATCACCGACGAGAACCCCGACGTCGTGTGCGTCTTCGGTGCCGACCACATCTACCGCATGGACCCGCGCCAGATGGTCGACCACCACATCGCCTCCGGCGCGGGCGTGACGGTGGCCGCGATCCCGGTGGGTTACGAAGAGGCCAAGTCCTTCGGCGTGATCGAGGCCGGCAGCGATGGCCGCATCGTCGCGTTCCACGAGAAGTCGCCGAACCCGCCGACGATGCTCGACGATCCGTCGCGTTGTCTCGCGAGCATGGGTAACTACGTGTTCGACACCAAGACGCTCATCGACATCGTCACCCCCACCGGTGACGACGACCAGCACACCGACATCGGTGGCCACATCATCCCGGCGCTGACCGCGCAGGGCGTGGCTCACGTGTACGACTTCTCGACGAACATCGTGCCGGGTCAGGACGCACGCGAGAAGGGCTACTGGCGCGACGTCGGCACCATCGACTCGTACTACGACTGCAACATGGACCTGCTCTCGCCGGTGCCCGTGTTCAACCTCTACAACGACCAGTGGCCCGTCTTCACGAGCCACGAGTCGATGCCCCCGGCGAAGATCTCCCGCGGTGCCGGTGGTGAGCCGGCCTACGTCGACGGCAGCCTGCTGTCGCCGGGG
>JBEBDM010000270.1:0-9047 GCA_041156905.1 Actinomycetota bacterium
CACGACGGGTGCAGGTGCCGGAGCCGGGGCGGGAGCCGCCGCGACAGCCGGGGCCGACGCCGGAGTGGCCGGGACGGCGCCACCACCAGCGAGCCGGTCGATGTGGTCGAGCACGTCGTCACGGGTGATGCGGCCTCCGGGGCCGGTGCCGGTGATCGAGTCGGGATCGATGCCGTGCTCGGCGACGAGACGACGCACGACCGGCGAGAGCAGTCGGTTGTCGCCGCGCAGGTCGTCGAGGGCGCTCGCCGCTGCAGGGGCGGGGGCGACCGGTGCAGGAGCAGGAGCAGGTGCCGGAGCGGCGACGGGGGCCGGTGCCGGAGCAGGGGCGGGAGCCGGCTCGGCGACAGGGGCCGGAGCAGGAGCAGGCTCGGCAGCCACCGGGGCAGGAGCAGGCTCGGCGGCAGGGGCCGGAGCGGCGCCCGCTGCCCCGACGACGGCGATCACGGCACCGACCGGGACGGTGTCGCCCTCGGCCGCACGGATCTCGGTGACAACACCGGCCACGGGTGAGGGCACCTCGGTGTCGACCTTGTCGGTGCTGACCTCGAACAGGGCCTCGTCGGCCGCCACGGTGTCACCGACCTTCTTGAACCAGCGCGTGATCGTTCCTTCGGTGACGGTCTCGCCCAGCTGGGGGAGGGTGACATCGGCCATGGGTGGTGCTCCTGTTCTGACAGGTGTTGACGATAGTGAGGGACGGCCGACGCGCTCAGGCGTTGAGGCTGCGACCCGTGAGGGACAGGACGGTCTCGCCGAACAGTTCGGTGAGGCTCGGGTGCGGCTGGATGAACTCGGCGATCTCGTCGACGGTGGCCTCCCAGTTCACGGCGAGGTACCCACCGCTGAGCTGTTCGGTGACCCACGGACCGACCATGTGCACGCCGAGGACCTGGCCGGCCGAGCCGTCGGCCTCGCGGCGGGCGATGACCTTCACGAGACCGTCGAGCTCGCCGAGGATCTGGGCCCGGCTGTTCGCACGGAACTGGTGCTTGGCGACGACCACGTCGTGGCCTGCCTCACGAGCCGCCTCCTCGCTGGGGCCCACGAAGGCGACCTCGGGGTGGCAGTAGATCGCCCACGGCACGCGGTCGTAGGCGATCGGCATCGGGTTCTCGCCGAGGAGGTGCTTGGTGACGAGGATCGCCTCGGCGTAGCCCACGTGGGCCAGGGCCGGGGTGTTGATCAGGTCGCCGATGGCGTCGACGCCGGGCTCACCGGTCTGGCAGTACTGGTCGACCTCGACGAAGCCACGACCGTCGACCTTCACGCCGGTGCCGGCGAGGCCGAGCTGGTCGGCGTAGGGGCGGCGGCCGATGCTCACCACGACGGCGTCGACCTCGAGGCTCTCACCCTCGCCGAAGTGCACGACCGTCGAGCCGTTGCCGGTGGGCGTGTGGCCCATCACCTTCACACCCGTGCGGATGTCGATGTTCTTCTTCTTGAACGAACGGACGACGACGTTGGCGACGTCACTGTCGAGACCGGGGAGGATCTTGGGAAGACCCTCGAGGATGGTGACCTGCGAACCGAGGTCGGCGAAGGTGCTCGCGAACTCGCAGCCGATCGCTCCACCGCCGATGACGGCCATGCGGGCCGGCACCTGCTGGAGCATCAGCACCTCGTCGCTCGTCATGACGGGGCCGCCGGGCTCGAAGCCCGGGATCACCCGCGGCACGCTGCCGGCGGCGAGCAGGACGTGACGGCCGGTGAGGGTCGTGGTGCTGCCGTCGTTGAGGCGCACGCTGACGGTTCGGCCCGGACCGAGCGAACCGACGCCCTCGAGGATCGTGATCTTCTTCGACTTCATGAAGCCGCCGAGGCTCTTCACGATGCCGTCGACGATCTTCTGCTTGCGGGTCTGCGCCGTCGCGAAGTTGACGACGGGAGCGCTCGACTCGATGCCGAACTCGCCGGCGTGGGCGACGTGCCGCTGGACGGCCGCCGTCTCGAGGTACGCCTTGGCGGGAATGCAGCCGCGATTGAGACAGGTGCCCCCGAGGGAGTCCTTCTCGACGAGGGCGACACGCAGGCCGGCCGAGGTCGCGTACAGCGCAGCGCCGTAGCCACCCGGGCCACCGCCGATCACCACAAGGTCGAACTGCTCATCCATCGGTCAGGCTCCACTTCCGCCCGTCCCCGGGCTGCGGTCGTTCCGATGCGACAAGGTACCGGCTCGATCCGCCTGAGACCGCATGGTTTGACGCCTGACACAGCCGAATCAGCCCGCCAGCGACCAGCGCACCTTCTCGCCACCCCGTTCGAGGACGAGCTGGCGGGCGGTCCCGGCGAGTTCGGCCACGCCGAACGAGAGTGTGCAGGTCGTCGGCTCCGGGGCCGGGCTCCCGCACGCACCGTCGCCCACGGCGACCGGCCGCACGACGGTGTCGGGGGCGACCAGCACGAACCCGTCGGTCGCGTCGGGGTCGGTGGGACCCGACCACTCGACCGTCACGGCCATCACTCCGTCGATCACCGACACGTCCTGCACCGTCACCACCAGATCGCCGGCCTGGCCGGTGGAACCGACGCCGAGCGGGGCGGCCGGCGCCGGCTGCCCCACCAGCTGGAGCATCAGCACCATTCCGGCCACGAGGATGGCGAGGCCACAGCCGACCGACAGGAGGAGCAGCGTGCGCGTCTTCATCGCTCCGTCAGGCTACGGGGCGAGCCACGGCATATCGTGAACGACGTGAGCCGCCTCCGACACATCTCCGTCTCCCGCCTCCGGGCGCTGCGCGGTGCCATCGTCGTCGCCGCGCTCACCCTCGGCGCATCGTGCGCAGCCGACACCGACGACGCACCCGGTGCGGGGGCGACCGTTCCCGCATCCACTCCCGCCGCAGGGTCGACGACTCCTGCGTCCACACCTGCCGCAGGGTCGACGGCTCCTGGGTCCACGCCTGACGAACAGGGCCAGGCCCTCCCCCTCGTCGGCGGTGGCCGTCTCGACCTCGCCACTATCGACGACCAACCGATCGCACTGTGGTTCTGGGCGCCTGGTTGATTCACCTGCCGTAACGAAGCCCCCTCGGTCGAGGAGGCAAGTGCACGGTGGGCCGGACGGGCCAACTTCGTCGGCGTCGCCTGGTACGGCGACGAGGATGAGTTCCAGGGCTTCGTCGACGAGTTCGGTCTGACGTTCCCCCAGGTCTCCGACCCCTTCGGCGAGGTCTTCTCCGCATACGGCGTCGCCTCCCAGCCGGCCTTCGTCGTCCTCTCACCGAGCGGTGAAGTGCAGGTCGAGCGTGGCGCTGTCGATGGCGACACCATCGACGCCATGATCGAGAACGCCTCCGCCTGACGCGGTCCGGCTCACGTCCCGCCGCGCCACGACCCGCACAGTTCCGAGACGACTGTCACCGTTGCATCCGCGGCACGGTGCGACAACCAACGGACGATGGCCTACGTTGCGGACATGCGCGTGATCATCTCCGGAGCCAGCGGCCTCATCGGTTCGGCCCTCGCCACCTCCCTCGAGTCCGACGGACACACGGTGGTGCGCATGGTGCGCCGCACTGCGGGGGACGGCGAGATCCAGTGGGACCCCGCGACCGGTCTCCTCGCGGCCTCCGACCTCGCCGGCGCCGACGCCGTGGTCCACCTCGCCGGTGCCGGCATCGGCGACCGCCGCTGGACCGAGGCGTACAAGCGCGAGATCCTCGACAGCCGAGTGAAGGGCACCGACCTGCTCGCCCGCCGCATCGCCGAGTGCGAGGGTCGCCCGCCGGTGTTCCTGAGCGGCTCGGCCATCGGGATCTACGGCCCGAGCGACGGCAGCGACCTCGACGAGTCGTCGCCGACCTCCACCGACTTCCTGGCCGACGTCTGCCGCCAGTGGGAGGCCGCCACCGCACCGGCCGAGGACGCCGGTGTCCGGGTCGTTCACCTGCGCACGGGCATCGTCCTCACGCCTCGGGGTGGCGCGCTCGCCAAGATGCTCCCGCTGTTCCGCATCGGTCTCGGTGGCCGCTTCGGCAACGGGCGGCAGTGGCAGAGCTGGATCTCCCTCGACGACGAGGTCGGAGCCATCCGCCACCTCCTCACGTCCTCGCTCACGGGACCCGTGAACCTCACGGCTCCTGCGCCGGTCGCCAACTCGGAGTTCACGAAGGTCCTCGCCGCAGTGCTCAGGCGGCCGGCCCTGTTCCCGGTCCCGGCCATCGGCCCTCGCCTGCTGCTGGGCCGCGAACTCGCCGACGCACTTCTGTTCACCGGCCAGAAGGTGCTGCCACGGGCCCTCGAGGCCGACGGCTACACGTTCGCCCACCCCGGGCTCGAGGGCGCACTCCGCTCACTGCTCGGCCGCTGACGACCACATCGCCGACTACTGGTCGGCAGTATCGAGCTGCGGCCACCGGGCCAGCGTGGCGTCGATGTCGAGTCGCCACGTCCCCACGGTGTCGGGCCAGTCGGCCCGAGGCACGGCCCACATGATCTCGAACTCGATCCCGTCGGTGTCGCGGGCGTAGAGGCTCTTGCTGACCCCGTGGTCGCTCTCGCCCACGAGCGCACCGACCTCGAGCAGTCGGGCTCGCACGGCGAGCAACTCCTCGAACGTGTGCACCTGCCAGGCGAGGTGATACAGGCCGACGGTGTGGGCCTGCGCCGGGCGCTCCCCCACGGAGAACAACCCGAGGTCGTGGTCGTTGTCGCTCCCGTCGGCCCGGAGGAAGAACGCCTGACCGCCCATCTGGGCGACCACCTCGAAGCCGAGTACCTCCGAGTAGAAGGCAGCGGCGCGTTCGGCGTCACGGACGTAGAGCACGGCGTGGTTGAGTCGCTTGATGGTCATGGGGTTCCTCCTCCGGGCTCGCCCGGAACTGTGCCAGAAATCCTGGGCAAGGGAGACCAGTTGGATCAGGACCGGATGGCCGAGATCTCGAGACCGATGGTCACCTTCTCACCCACGGCCACGCCACCGGCCTCGAGCACGGCGTTCCACTCGACGCCGAAGTCCTTGCGGTTGATCACGGTCTCGGCGCTGAAGCCAGCCCGGGTGTTGCCGAAGGCGTCGACGACCACACCGTGGAAGTCGAGTGCGAACTCGACCGGACGGGTGACGCCGCGCAGGGTGAGGTCGCCGTGGAGCGTGTAGCCCGAACCGACGGGCGAGATGCCCGTACTGACGAGGGTCCAGGTCGGGTGCGAGGCGACGTCGAAGAAGTCGCCCGTACGCAGGTGACCGTCGCGACCCTCGTCGTCGGTGGTGACCGAGGCAGCCTCGACGGTGGCCTCGACACGCGACTGGAGCGGGTCGTCGGCCACGGTGATGCTGCCCGCGAACTGGGTGAACCGGCCGCGGACCTTGGTGATCATCATGTGGCGGGCGGTGAAGCCGACCTCGGAGTGACCGGGATCGACGACCCAGGTGCCGGGGGTGAGGGTGGAGATGTCGGACATGGGGGTTCCTTTCGTCGGTCGCAGGATTTCCTTGCGAGCACAAGTACCTTACCCGCTGTTCATTGCGCTCACAACATTTCTCTCTCGCAATCACCCGGGTAACCTGACGGCATGAGCACCCGCTGGCTGACCAAGGCCGAACAGGAGTCGTGGCGCCTGTTCGTCACCGTCCTCCCCGACCTGCTCGCCGCCTTCGAGGTCGACCTCGTCCAGCACGGTCTCGCCTTCGGCGACTACGAGGTCCTCGTGCGCCTGAGCGAGAGCGACGAACACCGGATGCGCATGTGCGACCTCGCCGCCGCATTGCGCCTCTCCCCCAGTGGTCTCACCCGCCGCCTCGACGGACTCGTCAAGTCGGGCTGGGTCGAGCGCGCGGCATCGCCCGACGACCGCCGGGTCATGTACGCCCACCTCACGCCACGCGGCATGGCCACCCTCGAGAAGGCAGCCCCCGACCACGTCGCCAGCGTGCGCCGCTACCTCGTCGACCCGATCGGTGCCGAGGGGATGCGCGACCTCGGCCGCATCTTCGCCACGGTGCGCCGGACCCTCGAGGAGGACCAGCTCGCATGAGCGCGCTCGCACTGCCCCTGGGCTTCCGCGCCCACGTCACCAACATCGGCGTCAAGGACACCACCGACGACTTCACGATCGTCGCGGCCGACACGACCTGCCCCGCCGCCGGCGTGTTCACCCGTAGTTCGTTCGCCGGGGCGAGCGTGCTCGTCAGCCGTCGTCACGTCGCCCACGGCACCGCGCGGGCGATGGTCGTCATCTCCAAGAACGCCAACGTCGCCACCGGCGAGCGCGGCATGCGCGATGCCGAGGAGGTCGTGGCCGGAGTCGCCGCAGCGCTCGGCTGCGCGCCCGAGGAGGTCCTGATCGCCAGCACCGGCGTGATCGGCCGCCACTACCCCATCGACCGCATCCGCGCCGGTCTCGCCGCGATCCCGTCGCCACTGCCCTCCACCGACGCCGCCGCCGTCGCCCGCGGGATCATGACCACCGACACCGTCTCCAAGACAGCCGAGGCCGTGGTGGCTGGCTCGAGCGCCCGCGTGGTGGGTGTCGCCAAGGGCGTCGGGATGATCGAGCCCGACATGGCGACGATGATCGCGATGGTCTTCACCGACGCGGCCCTCACCCCGGCAGAACTCGATGCCACGTTCCGCCGTGTCGTCGATCGCACGTTCAACTGCGTCTCGGTCGACACCGACACCTCCACCAGCGACACCGCTGTCGTCCTCGCCAGTGGGGCCGCCGGACCGGTCGACCTCGCCGCGTTCGAGGACGCCCTCGCCGCGGTCTGCACGTCGCTCACCCGTCAGATCGCCCGCGACGGCGAGGGGGCCGAGACACTCATCGAGGTCGTCGTCGACCAGGCGCGCGACACCGAGCAGGCCAAGCGTGTGGCCAAGGCGATCGTCAACTCCCCGCTCGTCAAGACCGCCATCCACGGCGCCGACCCCAACTGGGGTCGTGTGGCGATGGCCGTCGGCAAGTCGGCCTCGGCCGACGAGGTCGACCAGACCAAGGTCGTGATCCGCTTCGGCACCCAGGAGGTCTACCCAGCCCTTCTCGACGAGGCCGGACTCGGATCGCTGAGCGAGTACATGCGCGGCGACGAGGTCCGGATCCACGTGAGCCTGTCGACGGGCGGCGCTGCCACCGCCACCGTGTGGGGCTGCGACCTCACCGACGGCTACGTACGGATCAACGCCGACTACACGACCTGACCCCGGACGCGACACGGGGCCGGGCCCTGCGGCCCGACCCCGTCGACGCGTTCACCGGATCACTTCGGTGGCATGCGGATGCCGCCGTCGACGCGGATCGTCTCGGCGTTCATGTAGCTGTTGGTCACGCACTCGACGACCATCGAGGCGAGCTCCTCGCCGAAGCCGAGGCGCTGCGGGAACAGCACACCCTTCTGCAGGTTGTCCTTGAAGGCCTCGCTGGCGTCGCCCTGACCGTAGATCGGGGTGTCGATGAGGCCCGGGGCCACGGTGTTGACGCGCACGCCGACAGCGGCGAGGTCGCGGGCGATCGGGAGGGTCATGCCCACGACGCCACCCTTCGAGGCCGAGTAGCTCGCCTGGCCGATCTGGCCGTCGAAGGCCGCGACCGACGCGATGTTGACGATCGCACCGCGCTCGCCGTACTCGAGCGGCTCGGTGGTGCTCATCGCCGTGGCGGCGATGCGGATGCAGTCGAACGTTCCGACGAGGTTGATGGCGATGACCTTCTTGAAGGCGTCGATGTTCGCCGCCGAGTCGTAGCTGCCGTCCTTGCCGACGGTGCGCTGCGCCCAGCCGATGCCGGCCGAGTTCACGAGGACGCGGAGCGGGCCCATGCTCTTGGCCATCTCGACGGCGTTCATGATCTCATCGGTCTTGGTCACGTCGACCTTGCAGTACGCGCCGCCGATCTCGTCGGCGAGGGCGTTGCCCTTCTCCTCCTGAAGGTCGGCGATGACGACCTTGGCCCCCTTCGAGGCGAGGAGACGGGCCGTTGCGGCTCCGATTCCCGAGGCGCCGCCGGTGACGATTGCACTTGCTCCATTGATGTCCATTCCTCCGACGTTACGTGGCAGGCGGACGGGAGGCCCAAGCGGAGCGCCAGGCCGTGATGACGAGCCTCCACGGGGCTACGGTCGCCCCATGAGCGGTCCCCTCTCCGGATTCACGGTCGTCGAGGCGTGCCAGATGGTGGCCGGCCCGATGGCCGCGATGATCTGCGCCGATCTCGGTGCCGAGGTCGTGAAGGTCGAGGCCCCCAAAGGCGGCGACCGAATGCGCTATCTGGGCCACAGGGTCGGCGGGATCGGCGCGATGTGGGCCGGCGTCAACAGGGGTAAGCGCAGCGCCGTGTTCGACCTCCAGCAACCCGAAGGGGTCGCCCTCCTCCGCTCGCTCGTCGCCCGCAGCGACGTGTTCATCCAGAACTTCCGACCCGGTGTCGCCCGCCGCCTCGGGATCGACGAGGCCACCCTGCGCGCCGACAACCCCGGGCTCGTGTACGTCTCGGTGAGCGGGTTCGGCGACTCGGGCCCCTACGTCGACCAGAAGAGCTACGACTACGTCGTGCAGGCCTTGTCGGGGCTCGCCGCACTCCAGGGCGGGAACGACGAGCCGGAGCTCGTCCGCACGATCGTCATCGACAAGGTCACGGCGATGACCGCCGCGCAGAGCATCCTCGCCGCCCTGCTCGTCCGTGAGCGCACGGGGCTCGGGCAGAACGTGTCGCTCTCGATGATCGACACCGCGCTCTCGTTCCTGTGGCCCGACGGGATGATGCAGCACACGTTGCTCGCCGACGACGGACGGGTGACTCCGGGCCCGCACATGGCCGACGGCTACGTGGTGCGGCGCACGCTCGACGGGCACCTGGCGCTGATGGCGACCTCCGAGCGGCAGTTCCCCGGGCTGTGCGCCGCCCTCGGCAGGCCCGAGTGGCTCACCGACCCCCGCTTCTCGACCCTCGAGGCCCGTGAGGAGAACGCGACGGAACTCAGCGCACTCATCGGTACCGCGGTCGAGAGCCACTCCGGCGACGCTCTGCGCGACGCACTCCGCTCGCACGACGTCCCGTGTGCCGTCATCAACACCGTCGACACGGTGCACCTCGATCCCCAGGTCGTGCAC
>JBEBDM010000271.1:0-10653 GCA_041156905.1 Actinomycetota bacterium
AGGTCACCGACGGGAGACCGAGGACCTCGGCCATCTGCTCGGGCACGGTGCCGGTGTAGCCGTCGCTCGACTCGGTGGCGGCGAGGATCAGGTCGGCACCACCCATGCGCTGGATGGCCGCAGCGAGGACCTTGGCGGTCGTCAGGGCATCGCTGCCCTTCAGGGCCGGGTCGCTCACGACGATGCCCTTCGCAGCACCCATGGCGAGGGCGGTCCGCAGACCGGTGACCTCGTCGGCCGAGCTCATCGAGACGATGCTGACCTCTCCGCCGCCCGCCGCGTCGACGAGCTGGAGGGCCATCTCGACGCCGTAGCTGTCGGACTCGTCGAGGATGGGCTTGCCATCTCGCTTGAGGGTCTTGGTCGCCGGATCGAGCGCGCCGGGCGCCGCCGGGTCGGGGATCTGCTTCACACAGACGATCACGTTCATGTCACCCATTGTTACCGACCGGTACGGCCCTCACCCAACCGACCTCACGGATCCTGAACGTGCAGCCAGCATTCGAGCCGGATCACTCCCGCGGCTCAGCCGCGACGCGGCGAGGCCGTCCACCGCCACGGGCAGTACCGTGTCCCCGTGCGCATCCTCCTGGTGGTCAACGCGTTCGCCTCCTCGGTGACCGCCCGCAACACCGTGGTGGTTCACCGGGCCCTGTCGCAGGGGAACGAGGTGGAGGTCGTCGAGACCAACCGGCGTGGTCACGCCACCCGCTTCGCACAGGACTCCGCCCGCCGGGGCGTCGACGTCGTGATCGGCTACGGCGGGGACGGCACGCTCAACGAGGTCGCCACCGGAGTGGCCGGCACCGACACCGCACTCGGGGTCCTCCCCGGGGGCAGCACGAACGTCTTCGCCCGCACGATCGGGATGCCGAACGACCCGGTGAAGGCCGTCCACCAGCTCGCCGAGGGGATCGCGGCCCGCACGATCGAACCGATCGGCCTCGGCCGGGTGAACGGTCGCTACTTCTGCTTCCACACGGGCGTCGGGTACGACGCGGCCGTGGTCAAGGAGGTCGAGCGACGAGCGTCGTGGAAGCGGTGGCTCGGCCACCCGTTGTTCATCTACGCCGCCCTGCGCACCTGGATGGTCGACTACGACCGCGAGTCGCCGCACTTCCGGGTCGACCACGGGCCGGCGAACGACGGCGCCCCGGCGGGGGACGACAGCGTCGACGGCTACTTCACGGTGGTCCTCAACACGAACCCGTACACGTACCTCGGTAACCGCCCGCTCGACCTCAGTCCGGCGGCCACGCTCGACCGCGGCCTCGTCGCGATCACGTTCCGCAGCATGTCCCTCGGCGCCATCCTCGGCGGCCTCGGCGGGGCTCTCCGCGGCGGTGGCGTGCAGGCGAGCGACACGCTCGACGTGCGCACCGACCTGTCGTCGTTGCGGATCACGGCCGCCCACGACCACGGGGTGCCGTACCAGCTCGACGGCGACTACCTCGGCGAGACACGTTCGCTCGAGTTCGTGCACGTGCCCGAGGCGGTCAGGCTGGTGCGCCCCCAGCCGATCGCACGCTGAGCGCCACGTCGGGCACGTTGGTGCAGATCCCGTCGATGCCCCAGGCGATCAGCTCGGCCATCCGCTCGGGGTCGTCGACGGTCCAGGTGTTGACCTGCAGACCCTGTGCGTGACAGCGGGCCACCTGCTCCGCGGTGAGTGAGCGCACCCACGGGTGAACGGCCGCATGGCCCTTGGCCGCGAGTCGCGGCGGTGTGTCGTCGTCGACGTCGACACAGAGCCAGGCGGTGGCGATCTGCGGCGCCAACGCACGACAGCGATCGATGGTCTCCTCACGGAACGAGGAGATCAGCCACGACTCGTCGGTGCCGCGGGCCACGAGATGGGCGATCGTGTCGTCGGCAATCGTGTCGTCGGGGTCGAAGTCGGGCTCCGAGGGGTCGTTCTTGATCTCGACGTTGACCCACATCCCGGCGCACGCGTCGAGTGCCTCGCCGAGGGTCGGCACGCCGGCACCCTCCGCCGAGGATCGCATCACCGCGAACGTGATCGCCGAGACCTGCTGGCCGTCGTGGAGGTGGGGGTTGTGGTGCACGACGAGGACACCATCGCTCGTGCGCCGAACATCGAGTTCGACGGCCTCCGCACCCATCTCCGAGGCCTTCCGGAAGGCGGCGACCGTGTTCTCCCGCTCCGCGCGTGACGCACCACGGTGAGCCATGATCTGCGGTCTGGATGAGCCTCGGGAAGGGGCCGGAGTGGGGTTGTGTGACGATGTCATGACAGGCGACATCTTCCTAGATACCCCCCATCACGAACAACTATTGAGGCGCCGAGAGAGACCCCTTGCGGGTGAACGGAAGGTTTCCTACGGTGAGACGGCACGCACCGGCGTGCCCGTGCTCACGGTTCGAAAGGGTTGCTCAGGTGTCGATCCCGACTTCCAGTCTCGTCCTGGCGAACGCCGACTACACGTGGCGGCGCCACGCGATCTGCCGTGACACCGATCCCGACCTGTTCTTCCCCGTCGGCACCACGGGCCACGCGCTCGTGCAGATCGACCGGGCCAAGCAGGTCTGCGGCGAGTGCCCGGTGTCGGTCGACTGCCTCGACTACGCCCTCGAGACCAACCAGGACTCGGGCATCTGGGGTGGCACCAGCGAGGAGGAGCGTCGCACCATGCGCCGCGCCGCTGTCGCCGCCGCGCGTTCTGCTGCCGCCAGCTGACGGCCGCGCCACCTGAGCGGCTCGTCGGCTGTTCGCTGCACCCTTGTTGTTCCGCGCCCCTCAGCGGTCGGCGATCGGCACCGTGAGGTCGACGACCGTTCCCGTGGCCCGGTGCACGTCGGTGAGTCCGACGGCCGCGAAGTCGTCGGGCTGACCCGACCGCATCGCGATCGTGCCGTCGAGTTCGGTGGTCACGAGCGTGCGCACGATCGACAGGCCGAGGCCGGTCGCCGAGTTGAGCTCGAAGCCGGGGTCGAGGCTGCGTCCGTCGTTCACGACGCGGATCGTGAGGCGACCATCGTCGTGGCCGAGCACCACCACGACGTCACCGCCGCTGCTGTCCTCGGGGAAACCGTGGTCGACCGCGTTCTGGAGCAGTTCGGTGAGGACCACCGACAGCGGGGTCGCGATCGTGCTCGGCAGACGACCGCCATCGCCCTGCACCGTGAACCGGACCGGGCGGTCGGGCGACTGCAGGCCCTCCTCGGCGAGGCGCAGGAGCGGGCGCACGATGTCGAGGAACGCCACGTCGTCGCCGGGCTCGCGCGAGAGCGTCTCGTGCACGAGCGCAATCGTCCGGATCCGGCGCACGCTCTCGGCGACGGCCGCCTTGGCCTCGTCGGAGGTGAGCCGACGACCCTGGAGCCGCAGCAGCGACGAGATCGTCTGCAGGTTGTTCTTGACGCGGTGGTGGATCTCGCGGATCGTCGCGTCCTTCGAGAGCAACAAGCGGTCGCGCTTGCGGACCTCGGTGACGTCGCGCAGCAGGAGGATCCCGCCGGTGACCTCGCCGGCCGCCATCACCGGCATGCACCGCGCGAGGAGGGTGACGTCGGCGGTCTGGTCGAACTCCTCGATCACCGGGAGCCTGGTCTCGAACGCGCGTCGCACCGGACTGTCGTTGAAGCCGAGTTCGGCCAACCGCATGCCGACGGCGTTCGCTCCGATGCCCACGCGGTGGAGGGCCGACACGGCGTTCGGCGATGCGTACCGCACCCGCGCCTCCTCGTCGAGCACGAGGACACCGTCACCCACTCGCGGTGCCGCGCTCGAATCGGCGACCGGGCCGCTGTAGGGGAACGAGCCGTCGGCGATCATCGAGGCGAAGCGCTGGAACAGGCTGATGTAGGTGCGCTCGAGCTCGCCCGGCTGACGGCTGCTGCGGCTCGCCCACTCGCGGGTGAGCACGGCGATGACCTTGCCCTCGAAGCGCACCGGGATCGCCATCATCCGCACCGGCTCGGCGGACGACTCGTCCTCCTCGATCTCGCCCTCCACGATCTCGCCAGCCTCGAGCGCCTGCTGGAGGAGGGGCTTCTCGATGTCGGCGGCGGTACCGACGTAGTCGTGTTGGTAGATGGTCTGGCCGGTGGCCGGACGCACGTGGGCGAGCACGATCCAGCGACCGTCCTCACCCGGCACGTAGAGCAGGAGGTCGGCGAAGGAGAGGTCGGCGAGGAGTCCCCACTCACCCAGCAGTCGCTGCAGGTGATCGACCTGTTCGCGCTCGAGGGTCGTGAACTGACGGGAGAGCTCGCCGAGAGTCGCCATGCCCTGAGTGTGGCACGCCAGCCCTCCCCGCCCGGTGCTCCCCCGGGGTGGACTCCGCCAGATCTCGGTACGCATCGTCCCGGAATCCGGGACGATCCGCGCCGAGATCGGTGGGGGGCGCGGGGTGGGGGCTACGCCAGGGACTTGGCGAGGGCGACCAGGGACGCGAGGCCGGAGGCGTCGCCGCGCAGGGCGGGCAGCGGGATCACCACGGGAGCCACCTGCTCGAGCATGCGACGGCACTCGGCCTCCCGGGCCGCGGCCACCTGCAGCTCGCCCACCCGCTCGCCCGTCTCGACGAGCACGTGGGCGAGCGACTCCTCGAGCCCGGCACGATCGACCGAGCCGGGTTCGATCAGCGGCGCGAGAACGGCTGCGAGGGCGGCGGCCTCGTCGGGCGATCTCAACGACGCGGCCACCTCGGTGGCCGCACGACCGCGTAACCCGTCGGGCAGGGTGCGGTTCATCACGACCGCCCCGAGACCGAGAGAGCGTCGACCGAGTTCGACCACGAGGTGACGGGCCTCGCGGGAGGGCGAGGGCTCGGAGGTCGTCACCACCACGAAGCCGGTGCGCTCGTCGGCGAGCAGGGCCTCGACGGCCAGGGCTCGTTCGACGAAGCCCTCCTCCATCGTCCCGAACAGGGTGAAGAACTCGGCGATGTCGGCGAGGAAGCGCGACCCGAGGACGCGGTCGGCCACCGCGGTGAAGGGCTTGGCAGCCGCAGCGGCGAGCCGCGACCGCGACGGGATCGTGAGCCACGTGATGAGACGACCGCCGAAGAACTCACGCATTCGTGCCGGTGCATCGAGTAGGTCGAGGGCACGGCGCGACGGTGGAGTGTCGATGACCACGAGGTCGTACTCACCCGACTCGTGCAGCGCGTGAAGCTGCTCCATGGCGATGTAGTCGTGGCTGTTCACGAAGCGTCCGGTGATGTTCGTGTAGAGCGGGTTGGCGAGGAGCCGTCGGGCCACGTCGTCGCTCGGCGCGTGACGTCGGACGAGTTCGTCCCAGCCCGCCTTCGTGTCGAGCATCGCCACCCACAACTCGCCCGGGCACTCCACGCCGAGCGCTGTGAAGACCTCACGTTCCACCTTCACCGGCGCCTGTCCGGCGAGCTCACCGCCACCGAGTCCGAGCGCTGTCGCCAGACGACGTGCCGGGTCGACGGTGAGGACGAGCACACGCGCACTCGACGTCGTCGCCGCCAGCACACCGAGCGCCGCACTCACCGTGGTCTTGCCGGTTCCACCGCTGCCGCACACGACGATCATCTCGCGGGAGTGGACGACCTCCGCGAGCGAACGACGCGACCGGGCCGACGCACGGGCGTTCACGACGCCTCCCACTCGTCGGCGAGATGCTCGGCCACCAGCGCGGCCACACGCCGACCACCGGCGCGCGGATACAGCTCGGGCACCACCGTCACCGGCAGACCGGGCAGCGCGGCGCGGAGATGGTCGAGCTGCTCAGCGCCCGACACACGGCGCGCCTCCACACCTGCGGCTGCGGCGACGACGGCCTCGAGCCCGCGGGGAACCGCCGGCGGTGCGGGAAGGTGCGTCGCCGCGAGCGCCGCGAACACATCGGCGTCGGCTCCGGCGAACCAGCGGGGCAACACCCTGTTGGCCACCACACCGGCCACCAGGACGTCGGTGGCCGACCGCACTCGGCCCACCAGTTCGATCGACTCGGTCACCGGCATCTCCTCCGGCGTGGTGACGACGAGGAGACCCGTCCGCTGCTGGTCGCCGAGGATCTCGAGCATCCACTCCGTCTGCTCGCGGATCGGCCCGACCTGCACCAGACCGCGGATCGCCCGGGGAGCGTCGAGCTGGGCGACGACATGACCACTCGCCTCGGAGTCGACGATGACGAGGTCGTAGGCGCGCTGGCGCACCTCGTGGCAGACCTTGCCGACAGCGAGGATCTCCTTCACACCCGGCGCCGCATCGGCCACGAAGTCGAACGTCCGGGCGAGCGGCCCGATGCGACCCACGAGTGGGACCTTGGCGATGACCCTCAGGTACTCGCGCAGCGAGTCCTCCGTGTTCATCGACATCACGTGCAGTTCCCCACCCGCAGAGCGGAACGCCGGAGGGAGGTCGACCTGACGTGGTGCGAACTCGAGCGGTGCGGTGTCGAGGGCCTCGGAGAGCGAGCCCTTCGCATCCATCTCGACGAGCAGTACCCGGCGGCCCTCACCGGCAGCGAGCAGTGCCGCAGCCGCAGCGATGGTGGTCTTGCCAGTTCCGCCCTTGCCGGTGACGAAGAGCAGCGACCGGTCGAGGGGCCGGGTCGCGGGCCCGTTCACGGGATCAGCCGCGGCGTCCCTCGGACGCCAACCGCAGCAGGTACTCGCCGTAGGGGTTCTTGGCCATCGGCGCGGCGTTGGCCTCGAGGGCCGCTGTGTCGATCCATCCCTGACGGAAGGCGACCTCGTCAGGCGAGGCGACCTGCAGGCCCTGGCGCTTCTCGATGGTGCTCACGAAGTGCGACGCCTCGAGGAGCGAGTCGTAGGTGCCGGTGTCGAGCCAGGCGTAGCCACGCCCGAGCATCTCCATCTGCAGCTGGCCGCGGCGCAGGTACTCGCGGTTGACGTCGGTGATCTCATACTCACCGCGCGCCGACGGAGCCAGCGACGCGGCGATCGAGACGACCTGCGCGTCGTAGAAGTACAGGCCCGTGACCGCGTAGTTCGAGCGCGGCACGGCCGGCTTCTCCTCGATGCTGACCACACGTCCGGCTGCATCGACCTCGGCCACGCCGTAGCGCTCGGGGTCGTGGACGTGATAGCCGAACACCGTGGCACCGGCTCCTGCCTCGGCGGTCCGCCGGGCCGTCGCCAGCTGGTCGACGAGGCCGTGCCCGAAGAAGATGTTGTCGCCGAGCACGAGGGCGCTCGGACCGTCACCGACGAAGTCGGCACCGATGACGAACGCCTGGGCGAGCCCGTTGGGCACGTGCTGCACGGCGTACTCGAGGCGGATGCCCCACTGCGAGCCGTCGCCGAGCAGCGTCTCGAACGCCGGTCGGTCGTGCGGTGTGGTGATGACCAGCACCTCGCGGATCCCCGCCAGCATCAGCGTGGTGAGCGGGTAGTAGATCATCGGCTTGTCGTACACGGGCAGCAACTGCTTGCTGACGCCGCGCGTGATCGGCCACAACCGACTCCCGGTCCCTCCGGCGAGGATGATGCCCTTCACGGGTGGGAGCGAGTCCTCAGGCCCCAAAGCCGATGCGGCGGTCGTCGGCAGCACTGCCGAGCTCGACGAACGCGATCTTGGCCGCCGAGACGGCGATGTCGCGGCCCTTCTTGTCGGTGAGCCACAGCACGTCGACGGCACCGGTGAGCGCGGCGTCGATGCGGGCCTTCACGTCGTCACGGTCGACGTCGTCGGAGAGCTCGATCGAGATGTCGCGTGCGGTCTGGGTCACGCCGATACGTACGTCCACGGTGGTCCTTTCAGGAACGGGGGGCGCCGACAGCGTACCCCCGCGCCGGTCAGACGCTGGTGGCGCAGAAGGTGTCGCCCTGGGCCAGCGACTGCAGCGTGCTCACCTGGGCATCGCCGTGGAGGACGCCGAGCATCCCCTTCACCATGCCACGGTCGACAGCGCAGATCACCGGGTTCTCGATGGCCACGTCGCCGAACGGACAGTGGTTGTTGATGATCCGCAGCGTGTTGTTGCGCTTCTCGGCGTGGGCGGCGAATCCGTGGGCGCTCAGGGCATCGGCCACCGCCTGCATCGCCGAGCGCAGGCTGCGGTGGCCCACCTGGAGGTCGTCGCCGGTGAGACCCTGGGCCATCGCCCGGCCGTACTCCTGCCCGACCTCCTCGGCCATGACCTCGGCCTGGTCGCGGGGAAGGAGGGCGAGCGCCTTGCCCAGCAGGGAGAGCACGAGATCATCGCTGCGGACGGGCACGTCGGCGAGGGCGTCGGGGCGCCCCTCGGCCTCGGCCGGCACGCGGTAGTGCTTGCTCGGGCGTCCGGCACCGGCACCCTCGGCACGCTCGACGGCGACTTCGAGGTATCCGCCGGCCGCCAGCTTGTCAAGGTGGTGGCGGGCGACGTTGGGGTGCACGCCGAACTCGTCGGCGACCTGTGCAGCCGTCACGCCACGGTCGGAGCCACGGGCGAACAGGTAGATGCCACGACGGGTCGGGTCGCCGAAGGCGTTGGTGATCGCCGACACCGTGCTCGTGAACGCGGTCGATGTGGCCGTGTTGCTGGTGGCTCCGGAGGGCGCTCGGTCGGTCACGTGGGTATTCTACCTATGCGCGTAGTGGTAATTCGCCACGGGCGCCGACCCCCTCACCCGCCGGAGACCCCCATGGCATCCCCCACCACCGAGCAGATCATCGAGGCCCTCCGCCCCGTGGAAGACCCCGAGCTGCACCGCAGCATCGTCGACCTCGGCATGGTCCGCCGGGTCGGCGCCGATCCGACCGGCCACATCGCCATCGAGATCGCCCTCACGGTCGCCGGATGTCCGCTGCGCAACGAGATCCAGAACCGCGTCAACGGCGCCGTGCGCGCCCTTCCCGGTGTCGTCGACGTCAGCCTCGAGTTCGGCGTGATGAGCGACGAGGAGCGCGCCAAGGTGCGTCAGGTGATGGGCGGCGCCGGTCATGGCGACCACTCGCACGCACAGGGCGGGCACGGCCACGCCCAGGGCAAGCCGGTCCCGTTCAACCAGCCCGGCAGCACCACCCGCCCGCTGCTCATCAGCAGTGGCAAGGGTGGCGTCGGCAAGAGCAGCGTCACCGTGAACCTCGCCGTCGCCCTCGCCTCGCAGGGCTACAAGGTCGGCGTGGTCGACGCCGACATCTACGGGTACTCCGTGCCGCGCATGCTCGGCACCGACCGCGACCCGGTCGTCATCGACGACATGCTCGTGCCCCCGTCGGCCAACGGCGTGACCTGCATGAGCATCGGCTACTTCGTCCCCGAGGGAGAGGCCGTCATCTGGCGTGGACCGATGCTCCACAAGGCGCTCGAGCAGTTCCTCGCCGACGTGTTCTGGGACGAACCCGACTTCCTCCTCATCGACATGCCGCCCGGCACCGGTGACATCGCCCTCAGCCTCAGCCAGTACCTCCCCCGCGGTGAGGTCTACGTCGTGACCACCCCGCAGCCCGCGGCGCAGAAGGTCGCTCGTCTCTCGGCGGCGATGGCCGGCAAGGTCGGCCTCCCCGTCAAGGGTGTCATCGAGAACATGAGCTGGTTCACCGGCGACGACGGCACGCGCTACGAGATCTTCGGCAGCGGTGGCGGCCAGGAACTCGCGGACGAGCTCGAGGTCCCGCTCCTCGGCCGCCTCCCGCTCGTCCCCGCTCTGCGCGAAGGCGGCGACAACGGCCAGCCGATCACCGTCGCCGATCCTCAGAGCGAGGCCGCCCAAGCGTTCCAGGAGATCGCCCGTCGCATCGCCACCGAGCTGCGCTCGAAGAAGATTTTCAACAGCGCGCTCAAGGTCCAGTGACCCGCTGACACGCTGACCCATTCACACCCGGCGTCGGGCCGACCCGGCCGCGGGTGTCATGATCCGGGGATGAACGGTGTCTCCCCGCACGCATCCGAACTCGGCCTCGACCCGGCGCGCCTCGCCCGCCTCGTCGACGTCCTGCGCACCCGCTACGTCGAGCCCGGCCACGTCGCCGGGTGTCACGTCGCCGTGGCCCGCGGTGGCACCACCGTCGTCGAGGCCTCGTTCGGGATGCGCGACCGCGAGCGCGCCGTCCCGATGGGCGACGACACGATCTTCCGCATCTACTCGATGACCAAGCCGATCACGTCGGTCGCGCTGATGGCGCTGTGGGAGACCGGCGAGTTCCAGCTCGACGATCCGGTGGCGAAGTGGTTCCCGTCGTGGGCGAACCACCGCGTGTGGGTCGGTGGTGCGGGCGCCGGGATGATCACCGAGCCGGCCCGTCGGCCCGTCAGCGTGCGCGACCTGCTCTCGCACACGAGCGGCATCACCTACGGCGGCTTGCTCCCCGGCTGGGGTGACTGGCATCCGGTCGACGCCGTCTACAAGGAACTCGAGGTCCGCAAGCCCGGCAAGGTGCAGACCCTTCCCGAGTTCATGGACCTGCTCGGTCAGGTGCCGCTGCGCTTCCACCCCGGTACCGCCTACCAGTACTCGCTCTCGACCGATGCGTGCGGCGCCCTCGTCGAGCGGATCAGTGGTGAACCCCTCGACGTCCACCTGCAGCGCACGATCCTGGGTCCGCTCGGCATGGTCGACACGGCCTTCCAGGTGGCCGAGGACAAGGCCCACCGGCTCGCCGCGAACTACCTCGTCGTCGACGGCGAGGTGCAGTTGCTCGACGACCCGCAGCGCAGCCCGTTCCTGCGTCCCCCGAAGTTCATGATGGGCGGCGGTGGCCTGACCG
>JBEBDM010000272.1:0-11960 GCA_041156905.1 Actinomycetota bacterium
CGAGGAAATCACGACGAGGGGGAGGTCGTCGAGCATCGCCCGGTACTCCCGCTCGATCGCGCTGATCGCGTCGATGAGGTCCTGGTCACTGCTGCGATCGACCGTGAGCTCGGCGAGTCGATCACCGACCCGCCGGATGATCTCGAGGGCTCGCGTCCACGGCGTGGACTCGGGACTCCCCTCGATCCAACGGCGCGCCGTCGTCCCCTGCCACGCCCGGTTGGCGGCGCCCAGCCAGTCGTCGGCGTCGAAGTACACGTCTCGCACGCGGGTGCCCGGTGCGAGCCCCGCCGTGTTGAACCACATCGAGCGTGACTGCGAGTTGGCCCACTCGATCTCGGCGTCGATGATCCGGTCGCGGTCGTCGAAGATCGGCCGGAGCAGGATCGCTCCGGCATCGATGCCCTCGAGGAGGTCGAGGATCACGCTGTCGGGGGTGGCCGATGCCTCGTCGCCACGGAGGGCGGCTGAAGGATCTGACACCGATTCGGACACATCGTCACGGTAACCGCTCGACAGCCGTCCGGACGACCCACCGGAGAGCGGACGGCCCGGATGGGCCGTTCGACCCCCTCCGGGGCCCGACGATCGGTCAGTCGACGAGGAAGTTGGTGAACTGCCACGGGTCGTCGTGGTTCACGTGGTGCGCCTCGGAGGAGTACCGGGCGAAGAGGTCGCGACGCGACGACACCGGGTCCCAGTCGGCCGGCCCCGAGTGCTGGGTGCCGAGATAGCGGTCGGCGACCGAGAGGACCTCGTCCCACGGGAGGTCGTCCGGGACCCGGACACCCTCGTTCGGGTTGTCGATCATCCACGACACGGCGCCGATGATCGAGCCGGCGACCTGGAGGGTGGTGGCGCTCTGCCCCGGAAGGATGGCCCGTGCCTCGTCGATCGAGAGCAGGGAGCCGGTCCACCAGCTCTTGTATGGGTGGCCCATCAGCAGCACGCCCAGCTCGTCGCGACCCGAGATGATCTCGTCGTTCAGGATCCGCGTGCGCGGCTGCATCTCCCAGCCACGCATCCGCAGTTCGAGCAGGCTGTTGATGGCAGCGTCGCTCGGGTGGTAGGCGTAGTGGACGGTCGGCCGGTAGACCGCGGCACCGAACTCATCGTTCACGGTCAGGTGCTCGCACATGGTGAACGCCTCACCGTGACGCACGACCATGCCACGGATCTCGCCACTCGGGACCCAACTGCGGACCCACGTCTCGACGCCGGGTCGCGCCAGGCAGATCTGGTTGCACGGACCCTCGCCGGTGTGGACGTAGGCGTCGGTGGGGAGGCGGAGTTCGTGCGTGCCCCATCCCATTTCGGCCGGCGCCACACCCTCCTCGTAGAGACCGTCGACCGACCACGTGTTGACGAACTCGCCCGGCTGCTTGGGCAGGTGGGTGATCTGGGTGTCGCGCTCGGCGATGTGGATGACCTTCGTGCCGGTGAGCATCGCGACACGGGCGAAGGCGCCGTCGGCGAGAGCAGACTCGAGCGCGGCGGCGTTCTGCCCGGCGAAGCCGTCGGACAACATCGCGGTGGACAGGTGCGTGAGTGCCTTCTTGGCCCAGTGGCTCACGAGGCCGGGGTTGGCGCCGTGTTCGAGCACGGCTGTCGCCCCACGGTTGTCGGGCCAGCGCGACATCATCCGGCGCAGGCTCATGTGCCGCACGTAGAGGGTCCGCTCGAGCGGCGGGGTGTGCTCGAGGGCGTCGTACGGGTCCCAGAGCTCGACGCTCGTGTTCAGGTACCGGACGTCGTGGTCGCGGCACCACTGGAGGATCGTCGGGTTGTCGATGTTCCAGGCGAGGTCGAGCAGCATGTCGCCGCCACCGACGCGCGCCGACAGGAAGGCATCGAGGTTGTCGGGTGTGAGCCGGTCCTGCTCGTAGGTGACGCCGGTCGCGAGGACGTCGGCGATGCGCGCGCGGTTGTCGACGAAGTCGACCACGTGGATCCGCGCCGGCTCGATGCCGAGGTCACGGACCAACAGGGGAAGGACGCTCTGGGCGACCGACCCGCATCCCAGCACGAGCACCCGTGAGGGTGCCCGGCTCATTCGGCGAGAGCCGGGAGGATGCTCGCGATCTCGGAATCGAACGACTCGGCCTCGAGGGCGGCGAACAGGCTGTGCCAGTCGTACGCGATGCCCTTACGGCCCTGCTGCGTGCAGACCGTGACGATGTCGGTGCTCATGTCCATCGCTGCGTCCTCTCCCACGGGGTGGTCTCTGTTCCTTCCACGGCCGGGCTCTCCGGCGCGACTGGCCCTCGGGCCGTCGCAGAACATAACGAGCACCAACACCCGTTTTCTACGAACTGATGCAACAGATAGTGGGACTGACGGGTGGGTCAGGCTGACCGACGTGTGAGTCAGTTCACCTGTCGTCCGCGATCGGCCCAGTAGGGCTCGCGGAGCTTGAACTTCTGGAGCTTGCCGGTGGCCGTGCGGGCCAGGGCGTCGCGGAACTCGACCTTCTTCGGGCACTTGTACCCGGCAAGGCGCGCCTTGGTGTGGGCGATCACGTCGTCCTCCGTGATCGAGCTGCCCGGGGTGCGCACGACGAGGGCGAGGACGAGCTCTCCCCACTTCTCGTCGGGCACGCCGATGACGGCGACCTCGGCGATCTCGGGGTGGCTGAAGATCGCGTCCTCGACCTCGATCGACGAGACGTTCTCGCCGCCGCTGATGATGACGTCCTTCTTGCGGTCGCTGATCGTGACGTAGAAGTCGTCGTCGATCAGGCCGCCGTCCCCGGTGTGGAACCACTCGGGTCCGCCCTCGTCGCCGCGTGCGGCATGGATCGCGTCGGCTGTCGCCTCGGGCTGGTTCCAGTAGCCGGCCATGATGTGGTTGCCCCGCGCAAGGACCTCGCCGTCGGGGCTGGTCCGCACCTCGACGCCGATGGTCGGAGCGCCGGCGCGGCTCAGGGCGACCGCACGCTCTGCGCTGCTCATCTCGTCGAACTCCGACCGGCCGCGGTTCATCGTGAGCAGTGGGGTCGTCTCCGTGAGACCGTAGATCTGGATGAACTCCCAGCCGAGTTCGGTCTCGATCCGCTCGATCGTCTTGGTGGGCGGCGGAGCGCCGGCGCACACGATGCGGACGCGATCGCGTCCGGGGATCGGACCGTCCCACGTCGCTGCGGCGTCGAGGATCATGTTGGCGACGGCAGGCGCGCCGCACATCACCGTCACGCCGTGCTCCTCGACGCGCCGGAGGATCTCGGCGCCGTCGACCTTGCGGAGGATGACGTGGCGGGCGCCCATCCCGGTGACGCCGTACAGGACGCCCCACCCGTTGCAGTGGAACTGGGGGAGCGTGTGGAGGTACACGTCGCGGTCGTTGATCCCGAGGTGCCAGCCGAACGTGGTCGCGTTCAGCCAGATGTTCCGGTGGGTCAGCTGCACACCCTTCGGTCGGGCCGTGGTGCCGCTCGTGTAGTTGATGGTGGCGGTGGCGTCCTCGTCGTAGACCCACGGACGTGGCTCGGCGTGGTCGGAAGGAGCGTCGGTGGCGGCGCCGATCACGAAGCGGTGCTCGCAGGTGACGTCGGCGAGGTCGGCGTCGAGTTCGGGGTCGACGAGCAACACGCGGGCACCGCAGTGCTCGACGATGTAGCGGACCTCCTCGGAGTGCAGCCGGAAGTTGATCGGCACGAGGACACGCCCGCTGCCGCTCACTCCGAACAGCGCGGTCAGCAGACGCGCTGAGTTCTGGCTGACGATCGCGACCCGCTCGCCGACGGCGATGCCGAGGGTGTCGAGCCAGGCGGCCTGCGCCCTGGCCCGCGCTGCCATCTCGGCGTAGGTGAACGAACCCCACGACTCGGCCGGCTGTTGTGGCTCGTCGACGACAGCGATGCGGTGCGGGAACACCTGCTCGGCGCGGCGGAGGAAATCGTTGACGGTGAGTGCGACCTTCATTCCTGCATTCTTATTCGCCCGACCGCGTGTCCCGTGCGCCCGACGACGGGCCTCTCCGTACTGCCGCATCCCTGCACGCCCGCATCTCTCCGCAGCACGGGAATGGGGGATAGGGTGCGGGCGACATGTCGCAGAACTCCCACCCGCGGGAAGGCCATCGCCCCCGCCGCCGCCGACCCGATTCCGACACCCCGGCCCCCTCGGCGCCTCCCGTGCTCTCCCTCTCGCCCGACGACTACGTGCCCACGGGTTTCGCCGCGCTCGGCGTGCCCAAGGAGGTCGACTTCGGACTCCAGGCAGCGGGCTTCAGCGCCCCCTTCGCGATCCAGACCGAGGCGATCCCCGTGGCGCTCACCGGTCGCGACGTCTGCGGCCGGGCCAAGACCGGCTCCGGCAAGACGCTTGCGTTCGGTGTGCCGATGCTCTCCCGTCTCCGTGCGAACGGCGAGCCGGGTCGACCCACTGGTCTGGTCCTGGTCCCGACCCGCGAACTCGCGCTCCAGGTGGCCGAGGTGCTCGCTCCTGTTGCCCTCGGCTGCGGTCGTAGCGTTCTCGCCGTCTATGGCGGCGCCTCGCGCCAGCAGCAGGTCGACGCCCTCACCCGGGGAGTCGACGTGGTGGTCGCGACGCCGCTGCGCCTGATCGACCTCCTCAAGGAGAACGAGCTGTCGCTCGACGCGATCGAGATCGTGGTGCTCGACGAGGCCGACCGCATGGCCGACGACGGGTTCACGCCGCAGGTCGAGTGGATCCTCCGCAAGGTCACTGGCGTGCACCAGACGATGCTCTTCTCGGCGACGCTCGACGGTGACGTCGCCCATCTCGTCGCCCGCTACATGAAGGACCCGACCGAGGTCGCGATCGATGCCGCCACCGACACGGTCGGGACGATGCACCACCTCTGGCTCGCCGTGCACCACATGGACAAGGACCGCGTGGTCGCGGCGATCTCCTCCGGCTTCGGCAAGACGGTCGTGTTCTGTCAGACCAAGCGCACCTGCGACCGCGTCGAGCACGCCCTGCAGGACCTCGGTGTCCGTGCCGCCGCGATCCACGGCGACCTCGCTCAGGCGGCCCGTGAGCGGGCGCTGAAGCGCTTCACCGTGGGCGAGCTCACCGTTCTGGTCGCTACCGACGTCGCCGCCCGAGGTATCGACATCGACGACATCGGTGCGGTCATCCACTACGAGCCGGCCGGCGACGTGAAGGACTACCTGCATCGCAGTGGCCGTACGGCCCGTGCCGGTCGCGACGGTTGGGCGGTCACGCTCGCCGAGTACAACCAGCACACCCAGGTGCGCATCCTCCAGCGAGCCCTGCGGCTCGACCCGGCACCGCCGGTCGAGGTCTTCAGCAACAACCCGTTGCTGAAGGACCTCTCCCAGTTCTGACCCTCCGCGGCGCGTCGTCGCCGAGGTGTGTCGATCGGCGCGCGCAAGACACCCGCGTCCGTCGCGGGAACGACGGACACGGGCGACGAGTCTGCGCGGAGACGCCGTGTCAGCTCAGCCAGGCGGGACGGCGCGTCTCGTAGTCGTCGATCGCGCTGGCGTGGCCGAGCGTGATGCCGATGTCGTCGAGGCCGTTCAGGAAGCGGTGCTGCGTCTGCGGGTCCATCGGGAACGAGGTGGAGAGGCCCTTGGCGGGGATCTCGACCACGAGCCGCTCGACGTCGACGGTGATCTCCACGGTGTGGTCCTCGTCGATCGCGTCCCAGATGCGGGTCACGACGTCCTCGGGCACCACCACGGGTACGAGGCCGTTCTTGGTGCAGTTGTTGCGGAAGATGTCGCTGAAGCTCGGGGCGATGACGGCGTCGAAGCCGCCCTGCTGGATGGCCCACACGGCGTGCTCGCGGGACGAGCCGACACCGAAGGCCGGACCGGCCACGAGGATGCTGGCACCGACGTAGCGCTCGTCGTTGAGGACGAAGTCGCGGTCGTCGCGCCACGTGCTGAACAAGCCCTTCTCGAAGCCCGTGCGCTCGACGCGCTTGAGCCACTCGGCGGGGATGATCTGGTCGGTGTCGACATCGCTGCGCTTCAGCGGCACACCGCGGCCCGAGATGACGTGAACGGCTTTCATGCGAGGTCCTCCGGAGTGGCGAAATGGCCGGCGACCGCGGTGGCGGCAGCGACGGCAGGGGAGACGAGGTGGGTGCGACCGCCGCGGCCCTGGCGGCCCTCGAAGTTGCGGTTGCTGGTGCTGGCGGCGCGCTCGCCGGGAGCGAGCTTGTCGGGGTTCATGGCGAGGCACATGCTGCAGCCCGGCTCGCGCCAGTCGGCACCGGCTGCCCGGAAAACCTCGGGCAGCCCCTCGGCCTCGGCCTGGGCCTTCACGGCGTGGCTGCCGGGAACGACCATGACGCGCGGCACGGTGACCGTGCGACCCTTCATCACCGCCGCGGCGGCACGGAGATCCTCGATGCGGCTGTTGGTGCACGACCCGATGAACACGGTGTCGACCTTCACGTCGCGGATGCGGGTGCCGGGCTCGAAGCCCATGTACTCGAGGGCGCGGGCCACGGTCTCACGCGTGGTCGGGTCGGCGTAGTCGTCGGGTGACGGGATCACGTCGTCGATCGAGGCGACCTGAGCGGGGTTGGTGCCCAACGAGACTTGCGGACGCAGGGTGGCCGCGTCGATCACGACCTCCTTGTCGAACACGGCGCCCTCGTCGGTGACGAGCGTGCGCCAGTCGGCCACGGCGGCCTCCCACTGGGTGCCCTTGGGGGCGTGCGCGCGTCCTTCGAGGTAGGCGAACGTGGTCTCGTCGGGGGCCACGAGGCCCGCCTTCGCGCCGGCCTCGATCGACATGTTGCACAGGGTCATACGGCCCTCCATCGAGAGGGCCCGGATGGCCGAGCCGCGGTACTCGATGACGTGTCCGATGCCGCCGCCCGTGCCGATGGTGCCGATGATCGCGAGGACGATGTCCTTGGCCGTCACGTCGGCGGGGGCCTGTCCCTCGACCGTCACGGCCATCCACTTCGGCCGGCTCTGCGGGAGGGTCTGTGTGGCGAGCACGTGCTCGACCTCACTGGTGCCGATGCCGAAGGCGAGTGCGCCGAAGGCTCCGTGGGTCGCGGTGTGGCTGTCGCCGCACACCACGGTCATCCCGGGGAGGGTGCGGCCCTGCTCGGGGGCGATCACGTGGACGATGCCCTGGAGTGGGTCACCCATCGGGAAGTTGGTGACACCGAACTCCGCCGTGTTCTCCCGCAGCACCTCGACCTGACGCGCCGAGATCGGGTCGGCGATCGGGAGGTGGATGTCGGCGGTGGGAACGTTGTGGTCCTCGGTGGCGACGGTGAGGTCGGGGCGACGCACGGTACGACCCGACATGCGCAGGCCGTCGAAGGCCTGCGGGCTGGTGACCTCGTGCACGAGGTGGAGGTCGATGTAGAGCAGGTCGGGCTCACCCGCCGCGCTGTGCACGACGTGTCGGTCCCAGACCTTCTGGGCGAGTGTGCGGGGTGTGGAGTCGGTCATGGTTCCTCGCAGTGGGTGGGGCGGGGGACGGTCCCGGAGCGATCGGGCCCGTCTCTTGCGCCGTCTCACTCAATGGGATACGATTCCCGTTCATGGACAGTGTACGCGCGCCGGGCCCGGTTGACAAGGCCGTCGACATCCTCCAGGCACTCGCCGTCCGTCCGCTCGACCTCGCCGGTCTGCAGGAGGCCACCGGTCTGCCGCGGGCCACGGCCCATCGCCTCGCCGTGCACCTCGAGGGCCACCACCTCGTCCGGCGCGACGACCGTGGTCGGTTCTGCCTCGGCTTCGGCCTCATCGCCCTCGGTCGTGCGGCCGAGGCCGGCTTCCCGCTCGCCGATCTCGCCCGGCCCGCCCTCGCCTCGTTACGCGACGCCACGGGCGAGAGCGTCCAGCTGTTCGTGCGCGATTGCGACGCCCGACGCTGTGTCGTCTCCCTGCAGTCGCGTCACGCGCTGCAATGGATCGTTCCCGACGGTGCACTGTTGCCGCTCGAGGTCGGGTCTGCCGGAAAGATCCTGCGGGGCGAGGCCACCGGCGGAGTGGCCGAGAGCGTCGAGGAACGAGAGGCCGGGGTCGCGTCGGTGAGCGCAGCGGTCCACGATGCGGCCGGCACCGTGGTCGCGGCCGTCAGCGTGAGCGGCCCTCTCGAACGCCTCGGCCGGGCGCCGGCGCGGCGCTTCGGTGAGGCGGTCCGAACCGCTGCCGCTGAGGTCTCGCGCCTCATCGCCCGCTGATTTCCGTCGCGTCGCGGGCAGTGTGCCCAGAGGGGGCATGGACAGCCCTCATCATCCCGTCACGCCCGATCCCGTCACGCCCGCTCACGAGTCTCCCGAGCCGGTGATGCCGCCGCCGGTGCTCGTCGCCGAGTGGTTCGAGCACCGCCTCCACGAGTCGGGTGCCCCGTTCGCCCCGACGGTGCGTCTCTTCGGCCTCGAGCTCCTCGATCCGTGGGCGCTGCTCGAACGCGGCCCGACGGCGGTGCGGGTGACGTTCCTCGCCGAGGCCACCAACGAGGCGGAGTTGTTCGCGGCACCGGAGTCCGCAGCGGTGCGCGACTTCGACCTGGTCGCCATCGTCACCCACCCGTGGCTGTCCCGGCCCGGTGCAGAGAACCGGCCGGCCGCCTATGCGTCGCGTCGGCGGGCGAGGGTCGTGCAGGTCGTCGCCCCGTGGGCGAGTGCCACCGTCGCTCGGCTCGCCGACGGTGACGACGTGGTGGTCCTGGCGGCCTAGCGGCCGCCGTCGGTTCGCTCGCGGGAGCGGCTCAGTACGAGCCGACGAGGTCGATGGCGACGACGAGGTCGACGCCGGTCGGGAGGCCGAGGTTCTCGTTCCCGGCGCCGTCCCAAACCTCGGTGAAGGGCATCTGCGCGAGGCGACGGCCGCCCACGTTCATGCCACGGACGGCCTCGACGAAGATCGGGAAGATCTCCGAGTTGTCGCTGACCGTGAAGGTGGCGGGGGCGCTGCCCCACGAGGAGTCGAGCTCCTCGCCGGTGTCGGCACGGAAGAGGATGATCTGGATCGCGGCGTGCTGGCCCTCGGCCAGGGGCGCACCCTCGCCGACGACGACGTCCTCGATCGAGAGAGCCTCGACGTTCTCGCGGGCCTCGACCGTCACGTCGGGCTGGTCGTCGGCCGACGACGCCGGCAGCACCGCCACGACGTCGACGACGAAGGTGAGGGCGTCGCCGGCCTGGATGACATCGCCCTGCGGGGAGTCGCCGTAGGCGAGATCGGCGGGGATGTCGAGCTGACGACGCTCGCCGGCCTGCACGCCGATGAGGCCCTGGTCCCAGCCCTGGATGACCTGTCCGGCACCGAGCACGACGGGGAAGGGCTCACCACGGTCGTAGCTGTTGTCGAACTCCTGGCCGCTCTCGCTGCGCACTCCGACGTAGTGGACGATGACGGTCGAACCCTCGGTGGCTACATCGCCGCTGCCCTCGGTCAGGGTCGTGACGACCAGTTCGGTGGGCAGCGCCGTCGGGATCGAGACGGACGGCTTGGGCCACTCGCTGTCGCCCGGCAGGCCGGTGGAGGAAGGCGCGGTCGCCTCGGATGTGTCCGCGGTGGTCTCGGCCGGTGCCGTCGTGTCGTCACCGCACGCCGCGAGGAGCGAGACGGAGAGCAACGAGACGATGACGGTGGTCGCGAGGGGGCTGGGACGACGGTGCTGACACATGGGGTGCGACGCTACCGGCGGCCGGCGAGCCACTCGTGCTCGGCCTCGCCGAGCGCGGTGCTGGGCGGACCCTGCACGAACGGCCACAACTCCTCGGCGATGCGCCGGTAGTTGCCGGTGGCCTTGAGTTCGCCGAGCAGCGCGTACAGACCGAGGTTGATCCGCTGGATGAACACGAAGGCCCGCGGCACGGTGGCGTACTGAGCGATCGGGCTCGTGCGATCGAACGTGTGGCGCACGATGCGGCTGGCGTACTCGCCCGACCACGTGACCTCGCGGTCGTCGCGCACGCTCTCGTAGAACTGGCTGAAGTACTCGCCGACCTCGTCGTCGCCGCTGGGGCACCCCGGCCGGAGCATCCCCGCCGACTCGACGACGGCGCGGAACCGCGGCACGTCGTGCTCGTAGGCCGCCGACCGGACCATCTCCACGAAGATCCTCATCTCGTCGTCGCTGAAGTGCTTGACGAGCCCGAAGTCGAGGAACGTGACCCTGCCGCCGGGGTGGAACAGGTAGTTGCCGGGATGCGGGTCGCCGTTGAAGGCGTGCATGCCGTAGAGGCTCCGGAACACGAAGCGGAACAGGGTCTCGCCGACGAGGTCACGCTCGGCCTGGGGCCACTCGAGCATCTCCCGCCACGTGGCGCCGTCGACGAGTTCGGAGGTGAGCACACGCTCGCCACACAGGTGCGGGACGATCTCGGGGACGTGGATGAACGGGTGTCCGCGGTAGTGGTCGGCGAAGACCTGCTGGTTGCGGGCCTCGAGCCGGTAGTCGAGTTCCTCGACGATCCGTTCCTTGATCTCGGCGACCATCTCGTCGGGGTCGAGCCCACCGAACCCCTGCTTCAGGAGCATGCCGAGGAAGTCGGCGTTGCGCAGGTCGTTGGCGACGGCGTCGGCGACGCCGGGGTACTGGACCTTCACGGCGACGGCCCGTTCCTCGCCAGTGGACGGGTCGCGCACGATCGCCTTGTGCACCTGTCCGATGCTGGCCGATGCGAGCGGCTCGGGGTCCCAGGCGACGAAGAGTTCGTCGGGGCCGGCTCCGAGGTCGGCACGGATGACCTCGGCGGCGAGTTCGGCACTCATCGGGGGAGCGCTGGCCTGCAGCTGGGCGAGTGCCTCGCGCAGCGGACCCGGAAGGCCCTCGTCGACGTAGCTGGCCATCTGCCCCAGCTTCATCAGGGCGCCCTTCATGTTGCCGAGCCGTTCGGCGACGGCCTCGGCGGTGCGCATCTCGAGTTCGCGGTCGAGCTGTTCGCGTCGGTGGGCGCCGGCGAACGCCTTGCGGGCCGCGGTCGACGCGTAGTCGGCGCCGACGGACACACCGAGCCGCACGACGTCGGTGTTGCGCCGCAGCAGGGAGGTCCGCACGTGACCGGTGGACGACGTGCCGGAGTGTCGACGGCGGAGCACGGCCCCGAGGGCGAGCAAGGGCAGGGCGAACCCGGCGACGATGAGGGGAACGCGGCGCTTCATCGTGCACCCTCGCTGGCGCGGGTCACGACCGACTCGACGGCTCGCAGGAGGGTCGGGACGAAGCCCGAATCCTCGACGGCCACGGCGTCGTGCCCGCCGTCGACGCGGTAGGCCTCGGCGCCGGGGATGCCCTCGAAGAACAGGACCTGTCGGCGGAGGGGGATGACCTGGTCGCGCATCGTGATGATCACCGCGGTCGGGACGTCGACGTCGCCGAGCCACGGCCGTGCGTCGAAGGAACCGATTGCGCCACCTGCTTCGAGGACCATGCGCCAATCGTGGGACGTGATCTGGGCGACTGCCCACTCGTCCCACTTCTCCGCCTTGCGCTGGAGGTAGAACTGCTCGGTCAGCCACGCCTTGGCCTGTGCAGGAGTGAGTCGGGCGAGGCCGGCGAGCCCGGAGAGGCCGAGGAACCCGAGGCGCTCCTCCCGGCGTGAGCGGAAGTACGGAGCGGTGGCGCAGAGCACGAGGCCGTCGACGCGTTCGCGGTGGCGTTGCCACACCAGGGAGGCCACGGGCCCACCCATGCTGTAGCCGACGGGAATGACACGCTCGATGCCGAGCACGTCGCAGGCGGCCATCGCATCGTCGGCGCAGTCGGCGAGGGTGAAGCGCTTGCGCGAGCGGATGCCGCGCCCGTGGCCGCGGTGGTCGAGCGCGACCACCGAGCACATCTTGCCGAGCGGGTGGTAGCAGCGGAACCAGTTGAGGTCGGCGGTGGCCGTCCAACCGTGGAGCAGCAGCAGGGTCGGCGAACCCTCGGGGCCCTCGACCGTGCGCACGTAGGTGGTGCCGCGTCCGGGCAGTTCCATCGCTGCCCCGTGCGGCAGGCGAGGGTGGCTCACGCGATGACGTCGACCTTCAGGATGCGCACACG
>JBEBDM010000273.1:0-4879 GCA_041156905.1 Actinomycetota bacterium
CCTGACCGACGCGGATCTCGGGTGCTCGCGTCACGGTGGTGTCCTCCTCGCTCACCTGGCGTCGCGCCCAGGCGAGATCGTCGGGATCGGTGATCTTGCGGTTGCGGGCGTCGCCGGCGACAACGACCACACGGCCGCCGGCTGCCTCGACGAGCGCCGCGTCATCGGTGGCCTCGCCACCCGCGTCGTGCGCCGAGCGCAGGGCCGAGGCACGGAAGGCCTGCGGGGTCTGCACCGCGGAGAGCGTGCTGCGATCGGGGGTGTGCACGACACGGCCCTCGGCGTCGAGCTGCTTGATCGTGTCGGCGACCGCGACACCGGGGATAGCCGCGTCGGCGCCCTCGCCCACGGCGGCGATCACTCGACCGAAGACGTCTACATCGGCGAACGGACGCGCACCGTCGTGCACGCAGACGATCGTCGCGTCGGCAGGGACGTGACGGAGCCCGGCGCGCACCGACTCGCTACGGGAGGCGCCGCCAGCCACACCGCCCTCACGCTCCGCGTCGGCTGCAGGGACGACGATCACGACACCGTCGGAGGCGGCGCGAGCCGCTGCGACGGACCAGTCGAGGACACGCTGGTGGCCGAGCGTCTCGTACTGCTTCGGTCCGCCGAAGCGCGTGCCCGAACCACCCGCGACCACGATGGTCCAGACGATCTCCGGCTGCTGAGGCACCACGTCGGCGAGGGTAGTACCGTGGGCGGGGCATGGCTCACGAAGAACTTCTCGCCCGCACCGATTTCTTCGCGGAAGCTCCCGCGGCTCTCGTGCGCCAGCTCGCCGAGGAAGGCGAGGAGCTTCCCCTCGTCCGCGGCGACGTGCTCTTCCGTGAGGGCGATGTCGCCGACTCGCTGTACCTCGTGATCAGTGGCCGCATCGCCATCGCCATCGCCAACCCGATCGATCACCGCGAGACCGTGGTGGCCCTGATGGACGGCGGCGACCTGTTCGGCGAGATGTCGCTCCTCGACGACGGCCCGCGTTCCGCGATGGCCCGCGCGCTCGAGCCGAGCGTGGTGCTCGCCATCCCGTTCGCCCCGATCGCCACCGCCTTCCGTGGCGACCCGAACCTGCTCTGGGGCGTGACCCGGTTGCTCGCCCGTCGCCTGCGGGTGATGGACGAGGCCCTCGCCGACAGCGTGTTCCTCGACGTCACCGGCCGTACGGCCAAGCGCCTGCTCGAGCTGAGCGCCGGTGCCGACGAGTTCACACTCCCGATCACCCAGGAGGAACTCGCCGGCATGGTCGGCGCCTCCCGCGAGCGGGTCAACAAGGCGATCGCCAGCTTCATCCGCCTCGGCTGGATCGACCAGCACGAGCGCCACTACACGATCCGCAAGCGCGACAGCCTCGAGCTCCGCTCCAAGTAACCCCCACCCCCGACCCCCGACCCCACCGATCTCGGCGCGTTCCGTTCCGGATTTCGGAACCATACGTACCGAGAAAATGGGGAAGGTCGGGCTGCGGAAGATCTCGGTACGCCGAGTCTCGGAATCCGGGACGATCTGCGCCGAGATCGGTGGGGTGCGCGGGCGGGTGGGGTGGGAGTGTTGCTCGGGTCAGGAGTCGCGGCGGGAGGCGACGACGCTGGCCAGGAGGGTGAGGCCGACGCTGACGGCGCCGAAGTACAGCGACGCCTGGAGCCGGGTGAGGCCCTCTTCCATGACCATCCCACCCTCTGGCATCTGCCAAGAGCTGTAGCTGAGCATCTCGAAGCCGGCCCGGAAGGGCAACCACTCCATCATCTGCTCGTCCTTGGTGATCGCGAACAGCAGTGCCCCGACGATGCCCTCGACGAGCAGCGGCCACAGGATGATCGTGGTGATCGAGAGCGGTGCGCTGCGGAACAGCGCTCCGAGGGCGTGTCCGATGAGTGCCAGGAGGGCGACGAAGGCGATCGACCCGATCATCGCCGGTCGGGCGTTGGCGGAACTCACGGAGGACAGGATGTCGCGGCTCCCGAGGATCGCGAACGAGGCGTTCGTCGAGACCTCGAGCACGATGAACTGTGTGACGACACCGATGGCGATCGTCAGGACGGCCTTCGCGGCCAGCACGGCACCCCGTCGGGGCATCGCGGCGAAGGTCGGGCGAATGGTCAGGTGCCCGTACTCGCCCGAGGTGACAACGGCGGCCGCGACGCCCGAGAGGATGGCCGTGACGTACGAGGTGCCGAGGACGAGCTCGTAGACCGAACCGCGCTCGACGGCGCCGTCGTTGCGGAAGATCGCCGTGAGGATGCTGACCACGATCGGTAGTGCAATGGCGATGCCCAGAAGCAGCCAGTGCATCCGCACGGTGCGCCACTTCAGCCATTCGGCCCGGAGGACGTTCATGCCGCACCTCCCGTGTTGCCGTCGTTCGAGGCGGTGACCTCGAGGTGGGTCGTGTACTCCTGCACCGAGGCGGTCGCCTTGAGGAAGGCGTCCTCCAGCGATCCGGTCTGGGGCGAGAGTTCGTGGAGCACCACACCCTGACGGGCAGCCAGCTCGCCGATCTCGGCGCTGCCGACCCCGTGGGCGTCGAAACTGTCGGGCCCGGTCCACTCGAGTCGGGCGCCACCCGCCTCGACGGCTGGGGCGAGGGCGCTGGCCTGCGGGCTCACGACCCGCACCCAGGTGAGTGCGTAGCGCGACACGAACTGGTCGACCGTTCCCTGCTCGATGAGCCGACCCTGACCGATGACCACGAGGTCGTCGGCCATCAGGGCCATCTCCGAGAGCTGGTGGCTGCTGACGAGGACAGCGCGTCCCTGCCCGGCGAGGTGCACGAGCACGTCACGGATCCAGCGGATGCCTTCCGGGTCGAGTCCGTTGGCGGGCTCGTCGAGGATCACGACCTGCGGGTCGCCGAGGAGCACCGAGGCGAGCCCGAGTCGCTGCTTCATGCCGAGCGAGAACTTCTTCGGGCGACCCTTGGCGACGTTGGTGAGCCCGACCATCTCGAGCACCTCGTCGGCGCGCTTGGTGGGGAGGCCGTTGCTGACCGCCAGCCAGCGCAGGTGGTTGCGGGCGGTGCGGGCCGGGTGCACGTACGAGGCGTCGAGCAGGGCGCCCACCTGGTGCAGCGGTGTGGGCAGGTCGCGGAACCGCTTGCCGTCGAAGGAGACCTCGCCGCCGTCGGGTCGGTCGAGTCCGAGCATGCAGCGCATGGTGGTGCTCTTGCCCGAACCGTTGGGTCCGAGGAAGCCGGTCACGACCCCGGGGCGCACGTCGAACGTCAGGTGATCGACAGCGACCTTGGAGCCGTACTTCTTGGTGAGATCGCGTACGGAGACAGTCACAGTGCGCTCAGTCTGGCAGACCCCGTGCGCAGGGGCGGTCGCCCCGTCGCGAGGCGTCAGGCGCCGGTGGTCTCGGTGACGGCCGTGGTCTCGCTCACGGTCGTCTCGCTGATGGTCGTCTCGCTCACGCTGGTCTCGGTGAGGTCGGTGTCGATGGCACCCGCAGTGCTACCGACGGTGCGCCAGAACGCCTCGCCGACCTCGCTCGGATCGGTGCCGTTGACGAGGATCTCGACCAGCATCCCGTTGAGCCGGGCCGTGGTGAGCACGGTGGCGACCGACTCGAGCGAGGCCAGCAGGTCGGGCGTGGCGATACCGCCGGCGAGGAGGGCGACCACGGCGTTGCCGGGCACGAACGCCTTGTCGTCGGCGAGGACCTCGAGGTCGGAGCCCGAGAGCGCCGGATCGAGTGAATCGAGCAGGAAGCAATCGGCCGTGTCGGCCTCGACCGCGGCAGCCACCGACTCGCTGGTGTCGTCGCCGATCTCCACGGCCACGAAGTCGGCGCTGTAGACGTCAGTCAGCGCGGGGAAGCCGGTCTCGGCGTCGGCGAGCATCGCCGCGGTGGCACCGATGCGCGCCGGGGTCTCGGCGTCGAGGAGGTTGGTGATCGTGATCAGCTGCGACGCGGCGCTCGCCTTCACGTAGGTCGGCGTGCAGGCCACCACGTTCTTCTGCTCGGCGAGTGCACCACCGCTCACGCTCACACCCTCGGGAAGTGCAGCCTCGATGGCGATGAGCTGCTCGGTGACGGAGTTGCCACCTGCGACGACGTCGCCGCTGGTGGTGGCGGTGGAACTTCCGTCGGCGAGGAGGAACGTCCTCAGCGGCAGCGACATGTCGGGGATCAGCTGGAACTCACCGTCGGCGATGGCCTGGATGTACCCGGCGCGGTCGAGTTCGACGGAGTCCTTACGGGCGACGCGGAAGCCGGCCTCCTCAAGCACGCGGGCGTAGATTGTGGCGATCAGCTCGCTCTGTGGATCGCCCTTCACCGACGTCACCGTCACACGCGGGGCGAGGGGGATGGTGGAAGAACTCGAGGAGTCCTCGCCTCCACACGCGGCGAGGAACACGGCGCCGGCGGCGAGCACGGCACCGACACGGCGGGGGATACGCATCGTCGTCATCGGCGGGAGAGCCTACTGGCGCGGGCCACGGGGCTCCCTGCGGTCCCGACCACTAGGCGCGTGACTCCGCACGTCGTCGACGAGAACGATGCGCGGACCGATCGACTCGTCGACGATCCCGCGGCGGACCACGAGGGCACGACCGGGTGCGGGCGTGAGCGGGAGTCGACGCGGGAGCACCACACCCCACGTGTCGCCGTCGTCGTCACCGCCGAGCAGGGCGAGGCCGGTGCGGTGCCGTCGCACCTCCTGCGTCCAGTGGCCGTAGCGGCCGCGCAGCGCCCCGGGGTGGAGGGCGATCGCGACGGTGAGCAGTGGCAGACGCGCGTCGAGCAGCGACCGGAGTACTCCTGTCTCGTCGTCGACCGCATCGGCGTCGTCGATGATGAGCAGCGTCGGTCGGGCGTCGGCGGTGTCCGCTGCGCTGGCGACGATCGCCTCGATCGCCGAGCAGTGGCGTCT
>JBEBDM010000274.1:0-2744 GCA_041156905.1 Actinomycetota bacterium
TGGCGGCCTGTGAGGGCGTCGTGCTGGTGGTCGATGCCGCTCAGGGCATCGAGGCCCAGACCCTCGCCAACTGTTACCTGGCCCTCGAGCACGACCTCGAGATCGTGGCGGCGCTGAACAAGATCGACCTCCCGGCCGCCGACCCCGACCGCTATGCGGCCGAGATCGAGACGGTCCTCGGGATCCCGGCCGACCAGATCCTGCGCATCTCGGCCAAGACCGGCGTCGGGGTCGACGGGCTCCTCGATGCCGTCGTCGAACGCATCCCGGCACCCAAGGGCGATCCCGACGCGGCGCTCCAGGCGTTGATCTTCGACTCGCAGTACGACCAGTACCGCGGTGTGGTCAGCAGCATCCGCGTGATGAACGGCCGGATGAACAGCGGCTCGAAGTTGCTCTTCATGCAGGCCGGCACCCCGCAGGAGGCCGTTGAGATCGGCGTCCGTCGTCCCGGGACCACTCCGGTTCCCGAACTCGGTCCGGGTGAGGTCGGGTATCTCATCGCAGGGATCAAGGACGTCGGCCAGGCCCGTTCGGGCGAGACGGTGACGACCTACCACAACGGTGCCACCGAGGCACTCGAGGGGTACCGCGACCCGAAGCCGATGGTGTTCTGCGGTCTGTTCCCGATCGACGGTGACGACTTCGAGTTGCTCCGTGAGAGCCTCGAGAAGCTCAAGCTCAACGACGCCAGCATCACCTACACGCCGGAGTCGTCGGGAGCGCTCGGCTTCGGTTTCCGCTGCGGCTTCCTCGGCCTGCTGCACATGGAGATCGTGAAGGAGCGCCTCGAGCGCGAGTTCAACCTCGCACTCATCGCCACGGCTCCGAGCGTGGAGTACCGCGTCACCAAGACGAACGGCGAGGTGGTGATGGTCGACAACCCGAGCGACCTCCCGTCGCCCCAGAGCATCGACTTCATCGAGGAGCCCTACTTCCGGGTGAGCATCATCACCCCGAAGGACTACACGGGCACCCTGATGGACCTCTGCCAGACCCGTCGCGGTGACATGCAGAAGCTCGAGTACCTGTCGCCCGAGCGCGTCGAGTTGCACTACCTCATCCCGCTGGCCGAGGTCGTCGTCGACTTCTTCGACCAGATGAAGAGCCGCACACAGGGGTACGCCAGCCTCGACTACGAACTGAGCGGCTACCGGCGCAGCAACCTCGTGCGCGTCGATCTGCTCCTCAACGGCATCGCTGCCGACGCGTTCAGCACGATCGTCCACCGCGACAAGTCGTTCGGGTACGGCAACCGGATGTGCGAGAAGCTCAAGGAGCTCATCCCGCGTCAGATGTTCGACGTCCCGATCCAGGCCGCGATCGGCGGCAAGATCATCGCCCGCGAGACGGTCAAGGCCAAGCGCAAGGACGTCCTCGCCAAGTGCTACGGCGGCGACATCTCGCGTAAGCGCAAGCTGCTGGAGAAGCAGAAGGAGGGCAAGAAGAAGATGAAGGCGATCGGTCGCGTGGAAGTGCCCGGCGACGTCTTCATCTCGGCCCTCAAGCTCGACGACTGACGGGTCCTGATGGCCGCGTCCCGGATGCTCGTCTCGCTGCGGCACCGCAACGCGCGCCGGTTCTTCCTCGGCCTGTTGCTGAGCAACGTGGGCACCTGGATGCAGATGACGGCCTCGTCGCTGGTGATCTACCAACTCACCGGACGAGCCACCGACACGGGCATCAACCTGCTCTGCCAGTTCCTGCCGATGCTCCTGCTCGGCAGTTGGGCGGGTGCAGTGGCCGATCGTCGCGACAAGCGCCGGATGGCGCTCCTCACGCAGTCACTACTCGCCGTACAGGCGTTGGTGCTCGGTGTCGTGACGCTTCTCGGGTGGGTGTCGCTGCCACTGTTCTTCGCGATGTCGCTCGCAGTGGGTGTGATCGGTGCCTTCGACAATCCGGCCCGCCGGGGCTTCGTTCTCGAACTCGTCGAGCCTCACGAGATCGGCAACGCCGTCGCCCTGAACACGGCGGTGATGACGGGTTCGCGCATCGTCGGACCGGCTCTCGCCGCCTTCCTCGAGGGGCCGCTCGGTGCGGGGTGGCTGTTCATGGCCAACGGGGTGTCGTTCCTGTTCCTGCTGATCCCTCTCGTCCGGATCGATGTCGAGGCGCTGCATCCGTCGCCGCCGGCGCGTCGCGGTGGCACACCGGTGCGCGACGCCCTGCGGTTCATCACCGGCGACCCGCGTCTGTTCCGCACGTTCGCCGTGTTCGCACTCGTCAGCACGTTCGCGTTCAACTACAGCGTCTCGCTGCTGAAGATCGCCGACCAGCGCTTCGACGACCGCCAGTTGTTCGGTGTGCTGCTCGCGATGACGGGCGTGGGGAGCCTCATCGGTTCACTGCTCACCGCTGGCCGCGAGCGAGTGACCGTCGCGTGGTTCTACGGGTCGGGACTGCTGCTCGGAGTCTCCGGGCTCGCCCTCTCATGGGCTCCGTCGACCTGGGCTGCTGTGTTGCTCGCCATCCCCGTCGGGATCGGTGGCGCCGGCTTCATCGCCGGCCAGAACGCCGTGGTCCAGCAGGAGGCGCCCGCCGACATGCGTGGCCGACTGTTGGCGCTCGGTGCGGTTGCGTTCCTCGGCAGCACGCCGGTGGGCTCTCCGATCACCGGGTGGATCGCCGACAACGTCTCGTCCGAGTGGAGCCTCGCCTACGGGAGTCTCGTGGCGATCCCGCTCTGTGTCATCGGTCTGGTGGCTCCAGGGCGACAGCGCCCCGCCGACGCAGCAGGATGA
>JBEBDM010000275.1:0-8822 GCA_041156905.1 Actinomycetota bacterium
CGGGGAGCCGTGATGCCGTCGAGGTCGTGCAGGTCTACGCCCACGAGGTCGAGCGCGATTCCCTCGAGCGCGACGATGCCGAACAGCGTCTCGTCGGCTTCGCCAAGGTCAGGGTTCCGGCGGGAGCGAGTCGCGAGGTCGTGATCGATCTCGATCCGCACGCGTACCGGACCTGGGACGTCGAGAACTCGGTGTGGCGTCAGCGCGACACCCTTCACGAACTTCGGATCGGCCGCTCGTCGCGCGACGTCGTCGCGCGGCTCGAGGTGACGCCGTGACCCATCCTCCCCTCGAGTGGTCCACCGAGGCGGAGCTCCGGCTGCAGGCACGGGTCGAGTTGTGGCGACCCGTGCTGCGGCCGTTGCTCGACGCGCTCTACGGGTCGGTCGTCGAGACCGATGCCCTGCTCGACAGGGTGGTGACGCTCGCGAGCAGCGCAGCGCGTCGTCGTCGGCCGTCGCTGCGACTCCTCGACATTGCCCGTGAGGCCGATCCTGCGTGGTTCCAGGACCCGTCGATGGTGGGCTACGTCGCCTACGCCGAATTGTTCGGAGGCACTCTCAAGGGAGTCGGGGAGCGTCTCGACTATCTCGCCGAGCTCGACGTCACGTACTTCCACCTGATGAAGGTGCTGCGTCCCCGGGAGGGCGCCAACGACGGTGGGTATGCGGTCCAGGACTATCGCGACGTCGACCCGGCGTTGGGCACGTGGGCCGACCTCGAGTACCTCGCCGACGAACTGCACGACCGTGGCATCAGTCTCTGCCTCGATCTCGTGCTGAATCACACGGCGGCCGAGCACGAGTGGGCCGAGCTCGCCCGTGCTGGGTCGCAACGGCATCGCGACTACTACATCGTGTACCCCGACAGGGAGATGCCCGACCAGTTCGAACGTTCGCTGCCCGAGGTGTTCCCCGAGATGGCGCCGGGCAACTTCACGTGGGACGACGCACTCGGTGGATGGGTCTGGACGACGTTCAACACCTACCAGTGGGACCTCAACTACGCGAACCCCGAATTGATGGTCGAGATGCTCGAGATCATGCTGTATCTCGCGAACACAGGTGTCGACGTGCTCCGTCTCGATGCGGTGGCGTTCACCTGGAAGCGTCTCGGCACCAACTGCCAGAACCAGCCCGAGGCACACCTCATCGCGCAGGCCTACCGGGCGATGCTCGCCATCGCGGCCCCGGCGACCCTGCTCAAGGCCGAGGCCATCGTCGCCCCTGCCGATCTCCTGCCCTACCTCGGCGTACACCACCTGCAGCGCCCCGAGTGTCAGATCGCGTACCACAACCAGTTGATGGTCAACCTCTGGAGCAGTCTCGCCTCGGGCGATTCGGCCCTTGCCGCGACGGCACTCGAAGCGCTTCCTGCCACGCCGCAGTCGGCGACGTGGGTGAACTACGTGCGCTGCCACGACGACATCGGATGGGCGGTCAGCGACGACGACGCAGCCCGGGCCGGCGTCGATGGCTCGGCGCACCGGCAGTTCCTCGCCAGGTTCTTCCGCGGTGACTTCCACGGCTCGTTCGCCGATGGCGTTGCCTTCAGTAGCAACCCCGACGCGGGCGACGAACGCACGTGTGGTTCGGCTGCGGCCTTGTGCGGTGTGGGCGCGGCGATGCGCCACGGCGACGCCCCGGCGGTCGAGACGGCGATGCGTCGGCTCGAACTCGTCTACGGAGTGATGTTCGGCTTCGCCGGGATCCCGCTCGTGTACATGGGCGACGAGCTGGCGCTCGACAACGACCGCACCTATCTCGACGATCCCGACAAGGCCGACGACTCGCGTTGGATCCACCGGCCGCGGATGCCGTGGGGTCAGGCCGAGCGTCGGCACGTGACCGGCACGCTCGAGCAGCGGATGTTCTCGACGGTCCGCCGGATGGTCGACGTCCGACGCTCGACTCCGGCGATGTACGCGGGCGGCGACACCTGGATCCAGCGTCACCCCGACACCGCCGTCCTGGCGTGGTCGCGGGTGCACCCGGTGCACGGGCGCTTCTACGGTCTCGCCAACTTCTCGGGTCGCGAGGCGATGGTGCCGGGCGACGCCTTCGGGTGGGCAGGCCTGCGCGTTCCGCAGGTGGTGCTCGGTGAGTCGTCACTTCACCGTCAGGGTGCGGTGTGGTCGCTCGACCCGCTCAGCGTGGTCTGGGTGGTCGACGGCACCGACGGGGCTCTCCAGCCGCCGCGTCCCTGACTAGACGTTGAAGCGGAACTCCATCACGTCACCATCGGCAGGGTGGTACTCCTTGCCTTCGATACGCACCTTGCCGAGTTCCTTGGCCTTGGTCCAGGACCCGATGTCGAGCAGTTCGTCCCAGTGGATGACCTCGGCCTTGATGAAGCCGCGCTGGAAGTCGCTGTGGATGCGACCGGCGCACTCCGGCGCGCTCGAACCGGCGTAGAACGTCCAGGCCCGGGTCTCCTTCTCGCCGGTCGTGAAGTACGTGCGCAGACCGAGCAGGTGGTACGCCGAACGCACCATGCGGAACAGGGCGCCCTCGCCGAGACCGAAGCCCTCGAGCATCTCGGCACGCTCGTCCGGGTCGACGATGGTCGCCGCCTCGGCCTCGAGCTGCACGCACATTCCGATGACCTCGACGTTGTCGCCGGCCGACGCGAACTCGTCGCGCACGCGCTGTTCGACCTCGGGGATGCGGTCGAGCTCGTTCTCGCCCACGTTCACGACGGCGAGCACCGAACGGTTCGTGAGGAGGAAGTACGGCTTGAGCTGCTCGCGCCACTCCGGCTTGAGCCCGGCGCGGTAGAGCGGGCGACCCTCGCTGAGGGCGTCGTACGCGGCCTGGAGAGCGTCGAGTTCGCCGGGCGCGCTCTTGTCGAGCTTGGCCTGACGGCTGGCCTGGGTGAGGCGCTTCTCGACCGTCTCGAGGTCGGCGAGGGCGAGCTCGATCTCGACGACGCGAAGGTGCTCGAGGGGATCGCTCGGGCCGGGCACGTCGTCGTCGACGAAGGCGCGCAGCACGAACACGATGGCGTCGACCTCGCGGATGTTGGCGAGGAACTTGTTGCCGAGGCCCTCACCCTTGGAGGCGCCCTCGACGAGGCCGCCGATGTCGACCACCTGCACGGCGGCGTGGACGATGGTCTTGGTCTTCGACATCACGGCCAGGCGGTCAAGGCGGTCGTCGGGCACCTTGGCGACGCCGATGTTCGGGTCCTTGGTGGCGAACGCGTAGGGCGCTGCGAGGGCCCCACCGCCGGTGAGAGCGTTGTAGAGCGAGCTCTTGCCCGCGTTGGGGAGGCCGACCAGTCCGAAGCGTTCCATAGCGAAGTTCGAGGCTACCGGTGGGCCGTACACTCGCCCCGTGACCCCGGTGGAGGCCCTCGAACGAGTCGTGCACTGCCTCGACCGTGCGCACGACACCGGCTTCCGGGCCAAGGCGTTCGTGCGAGCACTCGAGATCGTGCGGGCGATGCCGGCTTCCGAGGTCGCAGCGATGGCCGAGGCTGGGACCCTCACCGAGGTCGAGGGCATCGGCTCGTCCACCCAGACGCTCGTGCGTCAGGCCCTGGAGGGTGGGGCGATCCGGTATCTCGACGACCTCGAGGCCACGACACAGGTGCCGCTGAGCGAGGCCGGGGCTGCCTACCGTCGTGCACTCCGTGGCGACCTGCACCTGCACAGCCGTTGGAGTGACGGAGGAGCGACCATCGAGGCCATGGCATCGACGGCCATCGCCCTCGGCCACGAGTACATGGTGCTGACCGATCACTCGCCGCGCCTCACCGTCGCCCACGGGCTGAGTGCCGAGCGCCTCGAGGAGCAACTCGCCGTCGTGGCGGTGCTGAACGAGCGTCTGGCCCCGTTCCGGATCCTCAGCGGGATCGAGGTCGACATCCTCGAGGACGGGTCGCTCGACCACGGGCCCGAGATCCTCTCCCGGCTCGACGTCGTGGTGGCCAGCGTCCACAACAAGCTGCGCATGCCGTCCGAGCAGATGACCGAGCGGATGTTGCGGGCCGTCAGCGACCCGCACGTCGACATCCTCGGTCACTGCACGGGTCGCCTCGTGGGGAAGCGCCCGCCCTCCGAGTTCGACGCCGAGGCCGTGTTCGCTGCCTGTGCGGCTCACCGGACGGCGGTGGAGGTCAACTGCCGACCCGAGCGCCAGGACCCGCCACTGCCGCTGCTGGAAGCCGCCATCGCCGCCGGGTGCTGGTTCAGCATCGATTCCGACGCCCACAGCACCGGCCAGCTCGAATGGCAGCCGCTGGGTTGCGACCGGGCGGCGGAGGCCGGGGTCCCCCTCGACCGGATCCTGAACGCCCTCCCGGCCGGGGAACTGCTCGACTGGGTGGCCGTCGGGTCCCGTCGATGGGGATGACCGGGGCAGTTGGGATGAGCGGGCGCGCGCCGGTAGCGTCGTAGCCCTATGTCGAAGAAGACGAAGAAGCGCAAGGCCCGGCTCCGCCGCAGCAAGGCCAACCATGGCAAGCGTCCCAACATGGGGCGTGGCTGAGCCCTCGTGGCTGACAACAGGGTCGTGATCGACGTCGTTCACGGCGTCGACATTCCCGACCCCTACCGCTGGCTCGAGGACGGTTCGTCCGCCGAGACACGGGAGTGGGTGGCCCGCCAGAACCAGATCACCCGAGAGGCGCTCGACGCCCGGCCCGACAGGAGCCGGTGGTTCGAGCGCCTTTCCGCGCTCGTGGGGCTCCCGGCGGTGCTCTCCGTGCGAGTGGCCGGTGATCGCCTGTTCGTCCTCGAGCGTCCGGAGGGCGCCGACCAGTACGCGCTGGTCGTGCGGAGTGCCACCGACTCCGAGACACCCGCCATCACGCTCGTCGATCCCGCCGGCATGGCGGCCGACGCTGCGGTGGCCATCGACTGGTACCACCCGTCGCCCGACGGCTCGATGGTCGCCTACGGCCTGAGCGAGGGCGGCACCGAGAACAGCACCCTCCACGTCATGCGGGTTCCCGCTGAGACGGGCGGTTCGCCGGAGGTGCTCGCCGAGCGGATCCGCAACACCCGCGCCGCGAGCGTCGCCTGGCGTCCCGACCACGCTGGGTTCTGGTACGCCGTCTACCCAGAGGGCGACGAGTACCACCGACACATCCGCTGGCACGCTCTCGGTTCGGCCGCCGACGGCAGCGACGACCCCGTCGTGTTCGATCGTCTGCCCACCCCGCAAGCGTGGCCCGACGTGTCGGTCTCCTCCGACGGCCGCTGGCTGCTCGTGCACCTGATGGTCGGCTGGTCACAGGTCGACGTCCATCTCCTCGACACGACGTCGGGAGAATGGAGGGCCGTCGTGGAGGGTGTCGAGGCGCAGAGCGTCGTCCACGTGATCGGTTCCGGCGACGACGCACGTCTCGTCGGGGTCACGACACGTGAGGCGCCGAACGGCCGGGTCATGTCCGCCTCGGTCAGCGCTCCTCACGAGTGGCGGACGATGGTCGCCGAGCGGCCCGACGTCGTACTCGGAGCGTTTGCCGCCACCGACGACTCGATGGTGCTGGTGACGAGCCGGGTCGCGGTCGACTCGCTCGAGATCCGGCCGCTCGACGGAGTCGACGGTGTCGTGACCTGCGACCTCGGGGCGGCGGGAGTCGTGGCGCTCGACGCCGACGGCCCGCACGTCGTGGCCGCTGTCGGGACCTTCGGCTCGCCCGTGGGCCTCGTGCGCATCGACACCGCCACAGGGTCGACGAGTCCGTGGGGCGCGTCGTACGACGCCTCGGTGGTCGCGCCCCTGACGGTGACACAGGTGTTCTACCCGTCGCTCGACGGGACGATGATCCCGATGTTCGTCGCCCACCGCGCCGACGTCGTGCCGTCCCCGCAGACCCCGTTGATCCTCACCGGGTACGGCGGCTTCGCGATCGCCGAGACGCCGGTGTTCATGCCGAACCTCGCCGCATGGTGCGCCGCGGGTGGTGTGTACGCGATCGCTGGTCTCCGCGGTGGGTACGAGTACGGCGAGGCATGGCACCACGCAGGTCGGCGCGGCTCGAAGCAGAACGTGTTCGACGACTTCCACTGCGCTGCCGACTGGCTCGTCGCCGAGGGGTACACGTCCCGCGAACGCCTCGCCCTCCACGGAGGCAGCAACGGTGGTCTGCTCATGGGCGTCGCCATCACCCAGCGCCCCGACCTCGCCCCGGCCGTGTGGTGTGCGGTCCCGCTGCTCGACATGATCCGGTTCCCGCGGTTCCTCATCGCCCGGCTCTGGACCGACGAGTACGGCGACCCCGACATCCCCGAGGAGTGCGCCTGGCTCTTGTCGTACTCCCCGTACCACCACGTCGAGCCCGGGACCCGCTACCCGGCCGTGCTCTTCACGACGGCCGAGGGTGACACCCGCGTCGACCCGTGCCACGCACGCAAGATGGCGGCGCTGATGCAGGATCCCGGCACGGCACAGGACGACCGTCCGGTGCTGCTGTGGCAGGCAGGCCGTGCCGGTCACGGTGTCGGCAAGCCAGCAGCGATGCGCGTGGCCGAGGGCGCCGACGTGTTGTCGTTCTTCACCTGGCAACTCGGTCTCGAAGGCATGGCGTGACGGCTCTCGCCGAACTGCTCGTCGCTGTCGACGACCCGTCGGCATGGCGACGGATCGGGCTCAGCTTCGACGGCGACACGACGCAGGTCGGGCAGGTCACGATCCGCGTGACTGCGGGTCGTGGTGGTGTGGTCTCGTGGGGGCTTGCCGGGATGCCCGAGTCCGTGGCTGCCGTCGACGAGATCGACGGGCTCCCGGTCCACGTCGTCGAGCCTGCGACCGGAGCGGCCCCGACCGATCACCCGCTCGGGGCGGTGCGGGTCGATCATGCCGTCGTGTTCACCGACTCCTTGGAGCGCACGTGCGGGGCGCTGGCCGCGGCGACGGGCTGCGAGCTGAAGCGTGTCCGCGAGGCGGGGCCGGTTCGTCAGGGCTTCCACCGTCTGGGCGAGGTGATCGCCGAGGTCGTCGAGAGTGACCGTGCGACTGGGTCCTCGCTCTGGGGATTCGTGCTCGAGGTCGCCGACCTCGACGCGGCGTGTGCCCTGCTCGGGCCCGACGTCGTGGGCGAACCCCGCGATGCCGTCCAGCCCGGACAACGGATCGCGACGATCCGGTCGGGTATCGGTCTCGGAGTACCGGTGGCATTGATCTCCGGACGGCCACGACCGTGACCTCCGACAGTGTCGAGTTCGCCGGTGAGTTGTTCGAGTGGCGCGGCCCCTCCCCGTTCCACTTCATCGCCGTCCCCGACGACGAGGCCGACCTCATCAAGCAGGTGGCCACGCTCGCCAGCTACGGATGGGGTGTCATCCCCGTGTCGGCGCGCATCGGACGCACCTCGTTCACCACGTCGCTCTTCCCGAAGGACGGCGGGTACCTGTTGCCGGTCAAGGATGCCGTCCGGCGCGGGGAGCGCATCAGCCTCGGCGACACCGTGACGGTGCGCATGGAGGTCGACATGGCGCGTGCCCGACGGCGTCACTGACGCGTAGCGTGTCGGCATGCGCCGTTCCACCACCGTCCTGCTCGTGGCGATGGGACTCGTGACGTCGGCGTGCAGCGAGTCGTCGTCGACGACGGGCGCGCTCGTGCCCGCGACGGCGGTTCCCGTCGGGAGTCTCGCCGCCGACGGCTCGACGGTCGCCGTCGGTGGCACCACCTCGGTGGCTGCCGAGCCCACTCCCGCTCCGACGACGGTCGCAGTCGCGGCACCGACGACGACCGTTGCAGTCGTGCCGGTCGGATGCGACGTACCCGGCGACGTCGCCGTGGTCGACCGCGACAACCAGCGCGTCTGGACGTGCACCGACGGGGTGCTCACCCGGGAGTTCCCCGCCAGCACTGCATGGACCCAACCCGATCCCGGCACCTACGAGGTGTACGCGAAGGACGCGGTGACGTGGAGCAAGTTCGGCGGTCACACGACCACGCTGAACCAGTTCGTTGCCTTCAGCTACGGCAAGCAGACCGGGGCACGGGTCGCCTTCCACGCCATCCCGGTGATGGGCGACGGTTCGCTCGTCCAGCCGATCGAATCGGTGGGCGACCTCGCCCGTCGGGGTGAGTCGGCCGGTTGCATCCGGCTCCGTCCCGACGACGCCGACTGGGTCTGGCAGATGCTCGACGTCGGCGAGACGGTCGTCGTCATCAACTGACGGACTCCGCCCTCCGCGACGAGCCGCTCTCGCTCAGGGAACGCGGTCGGGGAGACGCATCAGCGCGGTGAGTGCGGCGCCGTTCTCGGCCAGCAGCCCCTCGCCGTCACCGGGCTCCTCGCTCGTGGTGCTGAGCATCAGTGAGTAGTCGTTGGGGAGTGTCACGTCGGCGGAGAGCGCGTTCTCGAGCGTGCCGGTGTGGCCGATCGGTCCGTGGAAGATCATTAGGCCGAGCCCGTACTGCCAGTCGGTCTCGTTCTCGATCGAGCCGGTCTTCACGCGTGCCTCGGCGATGGTCGCGGGGAGGAGGTACCCCGTCGACGTGCTGGCGTCGAACTCGCGCACGAGGGCGAGAGCCTCGACGGCCGTCATCGCCCACGCTCCTGCGGGTCCGGTGGTCTCCATGTAGTTGCGACCGGCACCGGTCGGGTACCACGGGTCGCCCTCGGGCTGCTCGGCGGTGTCGACCATGATCGCAGTGGTGATCCCGAGGGGCTCGAGCACCAGCTGACGCGCGGCGTCCTCGAAGGCGAGTCCGGTCAGTTGCTCGATCAGTTCACCGAGGATCGCGAAGTCGGCGTTGGTGTAGCGGAACTGTTGCCCGGGAGGCGAGACCAGGGGCAGGGCGACGATCTGGCGGACGGCGTCGTGCCAGTCGGTGGCCCCCTCGTCGAAGAAAAGGTCG
>JBEBDM010000276.1:0-7532 GCA_041156905.1 Actinomycetota bacterium
CCCGGCTGTCGCGGCGGCTCCCGCCGCGGCTCCGGCACCTGCCCCCGTCGTGGCGGCCGCCCCGGCACCGGCTCCCGCCCCGTCGGCGGCAGCCCCGGTCCCGGTGGTCCGTTCGGGCGACCGTGACACGGTGGTGCCGCTGAGCAAGATCCGCAAGCTCACCGGTAGTCACATGATCATGTCGAAGGGCGTCAGCCCTCACGCGTTCAGCGTGGTGGAGGTCGACTACGCCAACGTCGACGCCACCCGTAACAAGGCCAAGGCGGAGTGGAAGGGGAGCGAGGGCTTCAGCCTGACCTACCTGCCGTTCACCACCCGCGCCGTCGTCGATGCGCTGGCCGAGTTCCCGCACCTCAACGCGAGCGTGGCCGAGAACGAGATCGTGGTCCACAACTACGTCGACGTCGGCATCGCCGTCGATCTCGACCACGAGGGTCTGCTCGTTCCGGTGGTCCGTAGCGCCGATGCGAAGCGGTTCCGTGCGATCGCCCGCGAGATCAACGATCTCGCCTCTCGTGCCCGCTCGCGCAAGCTCAGCCCCGACGAGATCTCGGGTGGCACCTTCACGATCAGCAACAACGGTTCGGCCGGCAGTGTCCTCACGATGCCGATCATCAACCAGCCGCAGGTGGCGATCCTCTCGACCGACGCGATCGTCCGCAAGCCCGTCGTCGCTGCACTGCCCGACGGTGGCGAGGCGATCGTGATCCACCCGGTGGGCCACCTGGCGATGAGCTGGGACCACAGGGCCTTCGACGGCGCCTACGCCGCCGGGTTCCTCGTGCGGGTCAAGCAGATCCTCGAGACCCGCGACTGGTCGCAGGAGCTCTAGTCGACATGACCCTCCACGTCCGCTGGCTGGGGAGGGTGCCGTACCGCGAGGCGCTCGCGGTGCAGACCGCGTTGTTCGAGCACGGCAGGGGAGACCATCTCCTGCTGCTCGAGCACCCGCACGTGTTCACCCACGGCGCCCGCGCTGACCTCTCGACGAACCTGCGCTGCGATCCGGCGTCCGTCGGAGCCGAGCTGGTGGCGGTGAAGCGCGGCGGTGACGTGACGTATCACGGTCCTGGTCAGTTGGTCGGCTACCCGATCGTCAACGTCGACAACTCCCTCGGTGCCTCCGACCACGTCTGCGCGATCCAGCGCTTGGTCGTCGGCGTTCTCACCGACCTCGGCGTGGCCGACGTGGGGTGTCTCGACGAGTACCCGGGCGTGTGGGTCGGGGTGAGTGGTCCGACGCCGCGGAAGATCTGCGCGATCGGGGTACGGCTCGCCCACGGACGGACGATGCACGGGTTCGCCCTCAATGTCTCGATCGACATGGCCTACATGCGCGACCACATCGTGCCGTGCGGGATCGGCCATCTGCCGGTGACCTCGTTGGCCGAGGAGGGTGTGACGGCATCGATGTCGGATGTCGTCGATCTCGTCGTGCGTCGTGCCGCCGACGTGTGGGGCGGAGGAGTCGCCGATCGGCACGACGTGGCGTGGAAGCACGCCCCTGCCGACCTCGCCCCGTTCTCCCGTGGCGAGGGGCCGGGTCTGATGGGCCGTTCGCTCGCCCGGCTCGAGGCGGCCGGTGTCACCGAGGGACTCGCCATCTCGACGCGTAAGCCCGAGTGGCTGCGTCCGCGCGTCCGACTCGGCGAGGACGTGATGGCGATGAAGGCCACCGTGCGCGAGCACGGCCTCGTGACCGTGTGCGAGGAGGCCGGGTGTCCGAACCTCAGCGAGTGCTGGGCGTCGGGCACGGCGACGTTCATGGTTCTCGGTGAGCGCTGCACACGCGCATGCGGCTTCTGCCTCGTCGACACGCGCAAGCCTGCTGCGCCCGACGCCGACGAGCCGTCGCGTGTGGCCGCAGCCGTGGACCGCACCGGACTGCGTCACGCCGTGTTGACGATGGTGGCCCGCGACGACCTCGACGACGGTGGGTTCGCCCACGTGGCCGAGTGCGTGCGGGCGATCCGCGAACGCTGCCCGTCGACCGCGGTCGAGACGCTGGTCAGTGACGCCAAGGGCGACGACACCTCACTCGGGTTGTTGTTCGCGGCGCGGCCCGACGTGTTCAACCACAACGTCGAGACCGTCGCCCGTCTGCAGCGAGCGGTGCGCCCGTCGGCGGGTTACGCGCGCAGCCTCTCGGTGCTCGCTCGTGCGAAGGCCGCCGGGCTGGTGACGAAGTCGGGTCTGATGGTGGGGCTCGGCGAGACCGTGCGCGAGGTCGATGCCTTGTTGTTCGACCTCGCCTCGATCGGTGTCGACATCGTGACGATCGGCCAGTACCTGCGGCCGACCTCGAACCATCTTCCGGTGGCTCGCTTCGTCGAGCCGGCCGAGTTCGACCGGTGGGCCCAGCTCGGCGAGTCGCTCGGTATCGGGCACGTCGAGGCGAGCCCCCTCACCCGCAGTTCGTACCACGCGGGTGAGGCAGCTGCCTCGCTCTGATCGGGGCCGTCGGGAGCGGGCTCAGGCCCGCATGCGTGCGTTGGTCGGGTCGTACAGCGGCTCGGCGCCGACCGTGGCGGTCACGCGGTTGCCGAAGATCAGGACCTCGACCTTGGTGCCCGGCGTCTCGTACTGCGGACGCACGTAGCCGATGCAGATGCTCTTGCCGAGCGTGAAGCTCCAGCCGGCCGAGGTGACCAGGCCGATGCGCTCCTCGCCGTCGAAGATCGACGACAGCGCCGGGGCGTCGGCGTCGCCGTCCTCGTCGAGGGTCATGCTGACGAAACGCCACGGCGAACCGGCGGCCTTCTCGGCGACGAGGGCGTCCTTGCCGACGAACGACGGCTTGGTCAGGTCGACGAAGCGGTCGAGCGAGGCGTCGAACGGCGAGAAGCCGATCTCGAGGTCGCCCTTCCAGCCGCGGTAGCCCTTGTCGAGACGCAGGCTGTCGACGGCGTAGATGCCGAAGTCGCGGATGCCGAACTCCTCACCCGCAGCCCACAGCGCGTGGTACAGCGCGACGAGCTGGTCGTTGGCGGCGTGGAGTTCCCAGCCGAGCTCGCCGACGTAGCCGACGCGCAGGGTGCGCACCGACCCGACGGCGGTGTCGATGTCGCGGACGCTCAGCCACGGGAACGCCGTGTTGTCGAGCGGGCTGGACGTGACCTTCGCCAGCACCTCACGGGCGTGCGGGCCGACGAGCACGAGCGAGCCGTAGTCCTTGCTGATGTTCGTCAGCGTCACCGAACCGTCGGCGGGCAGTGCGTTCTCGAGCACGTCGAGGTCGTGCCACTCGGCGCCGGCGGCACCCACGAGGTAGTAGTGGTCGTCGGCGATGCGGGCGACGGTGAACTCGCTGAGCACCTTGCCGTCGGGCAGGAGCGCATAGGCGAGCGTGATGCGGCCGAGACGCGGGAGCTTCGTGCACAGCAGCTCGTCGAGGTACGCAGTGGCACCCGGACCCTTGACCTCGATCTTGGTGAAGCCGGGCATGTCGAGGATGCCGACGCGCTCACGCACGGCTGCGCACTCCTCGGCGACCGGGCCACGCCAGGCCTGGCTGCGGAAGAACGAGTAGTCGTCGGTGGGGACGGTGCCGGTGGGGTCGAACCACGTCGGACGCTCCCAACCACCACGAGCGCCGAAGTGAGCGCCCTTGGCCGCGAGGGTGTCGTACAGCGGCGAGGTCCAGGAGGGACGGCCGGCCGGCCACTCCTTGAACGGGAATCCCATGGCGTACTCGTGCTGGTAGAGCTCGAGCGCCTTGGCGATCGTGTACTCGGTGGTCGCGTAGCTCTTGTACCGGCGACGGTCCCAGCCCCACACGTCGAACGACGGGCGACCCTTGAGGATCCACTCGGCGGTCACGAGGCCGGCGCCGCCGCCCTGGGCGATGCCGAACGAGAACGTGTTGCAGTGGAAGAAGTTGCGCAGCCCGCGCTCGGGGCCGAGGTACGGGTAACCGTCGGGTGCGTAGGGGATCGGGCCGTTGACGACGCGGGCGATGCCGGCATCGGCCAGCACCGGGACGCGCTCGCCGGCGTCGATGATCTGCGGTGCGAGGCGCTCGATGTCCTCGGGCCACAGCATGTTGGCGAACTCCTCGGGGATGCCGTCGAGCCACATGGCGGTCGACTGCCACTCGTACGGGCCGAGGATGAACGAGTTGCGCTCCTGACGGAGGTAGTAGCTCGTGTCGGGGTCGCGCAGCAGCGGGAGCGGGTTCTCGCGGGCGGCGAGCTCCTTGATCTCGTCGGTGACGAGGTACTGGTGCGACATCTGGGCGATCGGGTGGTGGCGGCCGAGGAGCTCCATCACCTCGCCGGCGCGGTAGCCGGCGGCGTTGACGACGATCTCGCAGTCGATGATGTGCTCGGCGCCGTCCTTGGAACGGCTGGTGACGGTCCAGTGGTCGTTGGTGTGCTGCTGCAGGGCGGTGACCCGCTCGTAGCGGCGGATGCGGCCGCCCATGCCGCGGGTGCGTGTGGCGAGGGCCTGGGTGACCTGCGACGGGTCGATGTCGCCGTCGAGCGGGTCCCAGAGTGCGCCGACGAGGTCGTGGGTCTCGACCAGCGGGTAGATCTCCTGCAGCTGGGCCGGGGTGAGCATGTCGTAGCCCATGCCCTGCGCGTTGGCCATCGAGGTCACGTGACGGAACTCGGCGAAACGCTCCTTGCTGTGCGCGAGACGCACCGAGCCGGTGACGTGATAGTTGATCGGGAACTCCTCGGAGAGCTCGCGGTAGAGGGCAGCGGTGTACGACTGCGCCTTCATCGCGCTCCACGAGGTGGAGTAGGTGGGCACGTTGCCGGCGGCGTGCCACGTGGACCCGGAGGTCAGTTCGTCACGCTCGAGGAGCAGCACGTCGGTGCATCCCATCAGGGCGAGGTGGTAGGCGGTGCTCACACCGGCGATGCCGCCGCCGATGACGACGACTCGGGCTGTCTCGCGGGACGCGTCGGACATGGGTTCTCCTCGGGCTGCTGGGCGTTTGTGAAACTTACGCCAAAATTACACAGAACGGGCAAGGGTCTGCGACAACCAGCCGCGCCGTTACCGGTCGGGGAACAGGAGCGGTGCCTCGATGAGGCGGACGCCCACGCGGTCGCCCGGCCGGGGTGCCCGGTGGCCGGGAAGACGGGCCATCACCTCGTGCCCCGAGTCGAGGAGCACGCGGACCATCGTGTCGTGGCCGTGGAACGTCACCCCGACGACCTCGGCGTGCGTGCTGGTGGTGGCATCGTCGACGGCCGTGAGCGACAGGTGCTCGGGTCGCACGACGAGGGACACGCCGGTGTGCGGGGCCGAGTCGAGCTGCAGCACCCCGAGAGGGTGGTGGACGAGGGTGCCGTCGGTGGTCGCGGGGAGGCGGACGCCGTCGCCGGTGAAGAGGGCCACCTCGCTGGTGGCCGGGTGCTCGTAGACCTCGGCGGGCGTCCCGGTCTGGGCGAGTCGACCGTCGAGCAGGATGCCGACCTTGTCGGCGACGCTGAACGCCTCGGTGCGGTCGTGGGTCACGAGCACGGCCGTGGCCCCGGCGGCGCGGATCAGACCGAAGGTCTCGTCGCGCACGTGGGCGCGCAGGTTGGTGTCGAGGGCGGCGAAGGGCTCGTCGAGCAGGAGCAGACGAGGTGCTGGTGCGAGGGCGCGGGCGAGGGCGACGCGCTGTTGCTGCCCGCCGGACAGGTCGGCGGGACGCCGACGCCCGAGTCCCGCCAGTCCGACGAGTTCGAGCATCTCCTCGACCCGGCGGTCCCGGTCGGGTCCGCGACGGAGACCGAAGCCGACGTTGCCGGCGACGTCGAGGTGGGGGAAGAGGGCACCCTCCTGCGGGACGATCCCCACCCGTCGCAACTCGGCCGGTGTTCCTCGGCCCGGTTCGGCGAGCAGTTCGTCGTCGACCCAGATCCGCCCTGCGTCGGGCAGGTCGAACCCGGCGACGAGACGGAGGAGGGTCGTCTTGCCGCCACCCGACGGTCCGACGACCGCGGCGACCTCGCCGGGGGCCACCTCGAGGTCGATGCCGCGAAGAACCTCGGTGCTGCCGAACGAGCGGCAGAGCCCACTGATCCGGAGACGGGGAACGGTCACGTGGAGCCCCGGAACTCGGGACCGCGGCGCGAGAGAACGGCCGTCGGGATCGATGCGAACACCACGATGGCCACAGCGTACGGGGCTGCGTCGGCGTAGTCGCTGACCGAGGTCATGCTCCAGAGCCGCGTCGCCAGGGTCTCGTCACCGGCTGGACGCAGGATCAGCGTCACCGGCAGCTCCTTCATCGCCGTCAGCATCACGAGTGCGGCGCCACTCGCGACCCCGGGCATGGCGAGGGGGAGCGTGATCCGTCGGAGGACCGTGCGACGGCTGCTCCCGAGGGAGCGGGCGGTCTCCTCGAGCCGGACGGGGGTCTGCTCGACCGCGGTCCGGACACTGCCGACGGCGAGGGGGAGGAAGAGCACGACGTACGCCAGCACGAGCAGCGGCACCTCGAGGTACCACGGGCGGAGGAGGCGGACACCGACGAAGACCATCGAGATGGCGATCACGATCCCGGGCAGTGCGTGGGCGACGTACGTCGACCGCTCGAGGAGCCGGACGGGGCGTGTCGGGTAGCGGGCGGCGACGAGACCCACGGGAAACGCGAGGAGGGTGGTCGCGACCGCGGCGAGCACGGAGTAGCGCAACGTGGTGGCCAAGGGGTCGAGTACGTCGGACCACGCGATCGACTCCGTCGACGAGGTCCCGATCCAGGTCGCGATCCGCCACGCGGGGAAGGCGAGGGCGAGCGCGGCGACGATGGCGCAGGCGCCGAGCGCGAACGGTCGACCGGCTCCGAGGGGGAGAGGCCGGGAGCGGCGAGCCGACCCGCCGCCGATGCGAGACGCGGCGCGGCCCCTGACCCGACCCTCGGCGAGGACGAGGATGGTCGCGATGGCGACGAGGACGTTGGCGAGGATCGCCGCCCTCGTGGGATCGAAGCCGGCTCGGTAGGCCCCGTAGACGACCCACGTGAAGGCCTCGTACCGCATGGCCGCGACGGCGCCGAAGTCGCTGAGGACGTAGAGAGCGACGAGAAGGGCACCCGACGCGATCGCCGGTCGGAGTGCGGGGAGGGTCACCCGACGCAGCACGCCTGGGATGTCGACGCCGAGCGACCGCGCGACGTCGTCCTGGGCCGGGTCGAGGCGGACGAGTGCTGCCATCACGGGGAGCATCACGTACGGGTAACTGGTGAGCGTCAGGACCAGTGCGGCGCCACCGAACCCGGCGAGGTCAGGTCGCCACGAGACCCAGGCGAAGGCCGAGAGGTACGAGGGAATGGCGAGGGGGAGCAGCAGCACCACGCGCCACGCCGACCGACCCGGGAGATCGGTCCGCGTGACGAGCCAGGCGCCGAGCGTCCCGATCACGGTGCATGCGACGGTCACGACGACGGCCAGCGAGCCGCTCCGGAGCACGAGGTCGAGAGTGCGTCGGCGCCACAGTTCGTCGAGGACGTGGCTGAATCCGCGGGAGAAGGCGCGGTCGAACAGGTACCAGACCGGCGCGAGCGCCACGAGCGCCGCGATCGCCGCTGGCGC
>JBEBDM010000277.1:0-2597 GCA_041156905.1 Actinomycetota bacterium
ACGCGGGCGGTGCTCTCGGCGGCACGTGCAGCAGGTCTCGGTCTACGGCTCCACGCCAACCAGCTCGGACACGGGCCCGGGGTGCAGGTCGCCGTCGAGATGGGCTGCGCGTCGGCCGACCATTGCACCTACCTGAGCGACGCCGACATCGAGGCTCTCGCCGGCAGCGAGACCGTGGCGACGTTCCTGCCTGCCACCGACTTCAGCACGCGCCAGCCGTACCCAGACGCCCGGCGTGTGATCGACGCAGGTGCGCTCGTGGCCCTGGCGACGAACTGCAACCCTGGCAGCAGCTACACCACGTCGATGTCATTATGCATCGCGCTCGCCGTGCGTGACATGCGGATGACGCCCGAGGAGGCGTTGCAGGCAGCGACGGTCGGTGGTGCGAGGGCATTGCGTCGGGACGACGTGGGATTCCTCGCCGCGGGCGCCCGCGCCGACCTCGTGGTGCTCGACGCTCCGTCGTACTCCCACCTCGTGTATCGCCCCGGAGTGCCGCTCGTGCGCACGGTGGTCGAGGGAGGCGTCGTGCACCGGGTGGCGACGTGAGTGGGGTCGTCGCGACGGCCCGCCGCAACCTGCCCGGTCTCGCCGTGGCCCTCGGCGTGGCCGTGGTCGGCTTCTACGTCCACCGTCGGCTCGACGTCGTCTCCCCGCACGTCGTCGCCGTCGCGTTCGGCATCGTCGGAGCGACCTTCGGTCGGGTGGAGGCGATCTTCCGACCCGGACTCAAGACCGCAGCACGCAAGGTGCTGCGTGCCGGCATCGTGCTGCTCGGCTTCCGGTTGTCGCTGGGCGAACTCGGCGACCTCGGGCCGCGGGCGCTCGTGGCGGTCGCCGTGGTCGTGGCCGCGACGTTCTTCGGGACGCAATGGCTCGCCCGTCGCCTCGGGCTGGGTCGAGGACTCGGGCTGTTGATGGCCACCGGCTACAGCATCTGCGGTGCCTCGGCCATCGCCGCCGTCGAACCGTTCGCCGACGCGACCGAGGAGGAGGTGGCGTACTCGATCGCTCTCGTCACCCTCTGCGGCACGTTGGCGATCGTCGTGCTGCCGACGCTCGGTTCGCTGCTCGGCCTCACCGACCCGATGTTCGGCGCCTGGGTCGGGGCGTCGGTGCACGACGTGGGTCAGGTCGTGGCCGCGGCATCGACGCACGGCGACGAGGCACTCGATGCTGCCGTCATCGTGAAGCTCACTCGGGTCGCCCTGTTGGCTCCGCTCCTCGCCGGCGTCGCGATCACAGTTCGTCGCCGTGCCGATCATCGTGAGGAGCCGGGCGCTCGACGTCCGCCGCTGCTGCCGCTGTTCATCGTGTTGTTCCTCGCCGCCGTCGTGGTGCGTACCACCGGGGTCATTCCGGAGACGCGCCTCCCCGACATCAAGACGGCGGAGACCCTGTTGCTCGGGATGGGCCTGGTGGGTCTCGGCAGCAACGTCGACCTCCGTCGCCTGCGCGCCGTGGGCGGCCGTCCGTTGGCCCTCGGTCTCGGGAGCTGGGTCCTCGTCGCCGTCGTGAGTTGGGTGGCCGTCGAGTTGTCGGGTTGGTGAGCCTGCCAGAGGCCTGACGGTGACGGCTTCAGGCTCACGCTTCGGGCATCTGGGCGTCGGTAGGCCGGCGGCTAGGGTGCCGCCATGGCCCGTACCCCCGATCTCGAGAGACGCCAGGAGCTCCTCGACCGGATCGTGCGGTACCTCGCCGAGAACGGGCTCGCCCAGGCGACCCTGCGGCCGATGGCGGCGGCGCTCGACGTGAGCATCAACCGCCTCGTGCACCATTTCGGCTCGAAGGAAGAACTCCTCGCCCAGGCGCTCGAACGGTCGATCGAGCAGCACATCGAACTACAGGCGTCGTGGGCGGCCGAGTCACCCGACATGCGGCTGGTCGAGTCGTATCGACGCTGGTGGCAGTGGATGAACGAATCGGAGGCGAACCTCGCCACGATCCGTCTGAACTACGAGGCCGCGGCCCTCGACCCGAAGGTCACTGGCCTCGACGGTGAGGTGCGCGCCGACCAGATCGGGGTGTGGCGGCACGACGCCGAGTTGTTCCTCGAGCGTGAGGGCGTCCCGAAACCCGACGCTCTGCTCGAAGCGTCGTACACCAAGGCCGTGTTCACTGGACTGGTGATGGACCTTCTGGCCACCGGCGATCGGCGACGCCTCAACAAGACCTTCCAGATCTTCCTCGATCGTCTGCAGGAGCGGATCGACATGCTGCGCCGGCAGGCGGCGCGCGACGCCGGATGAGCGGGCCGCTCTTCCCGGCACTGGCCGGTGACATCCCCGACCACGGACGAGCGCTCGTCGTCGACGGCGAGGCGACCTCGTGGGAGGCGCTGGCCGATCGTGCCCACACCCTCGGATCGCGGTTCGTGGGGGCGTCGGCGGTGGCCGTCGATGCCGTGCCGACGCTCGACACGGTCGTCACGGTGCTGGCAGGTCTTGCCGCAGGTGTGCCCGTAGTGCCCGTGCCGCCTGATGCCGGACCGGGGGAGCGGGCGCACATCCTGCGCGACAGCGGGGCGGCGCTCGTCGTCGGAGATCCGTCGTGGGACGAGTGTGGGCTGCCTCGTGTGGCCGTTCCTGCCCGTG
>JBEBDM010000278.1:0-4407 GCA_041156905.1 Actinomycetota bacterium
GATCGGACGATGACACTTGGTCGGGTGGCACCGATCGGCCTCCACGTCGTGGATGTCGTTCCAGTAGTACGTACCGCTGCTCGCGAGGCACATCGCCACGAACGCGACGACGACGCGCCACACCGTCGCCCCACTGTCGAGCACACCGGCCGCGCCAGGCGCGGCGAAGACGAGGACGTTCTTGGCCCACTGGACGGGCCGCGCCTGACGGACGAGTGCGCGCATGAGGGTCATGACTCGAACCCTGACGGGCCGGAAGCAGACGGCCCGAAACCCACCGGAACAGGGTCGACGGTCACGTCGCGCACCCAGAGAGGATGGTCGGCGCGGGACAGCAGTTCGGTGTCACCGCTGCTGTCTCCATAGGCCCACACGACGGCTCGTTCGAGACCATGGGCGACCAACCACTCCTCGAGGCGCCGGACCTTCTCGGCCCGTCGGCAGTTGGCGCCCTCGAGGCCGCGACCGAACACCCCTCCTTCGCGACGCGGTTCGGCACACAGCACCCCGTCGACGCCGAGGCGGCGGCCCAGTGGGCGCAGGTACTGGCCGAGCGATGCCGACACGAGCACCGTGCGGTCGCCACGCGACTGGTGCCAGCGCAGGCGGGCCAGCGTGTCGGCACGCAGCCACGCCGCGGCGACGCGCTCGGCGAACGACTCGCCGAGGCTCTCGACGTGCTCCACCGGACGTCCACCGAGGACACCTCCGACCATGATCTCCTTGAACAGGTCGCGATCACGCCCGGCCGCCGCACGCAGCGAACCGAGCGGACGGCGGGCGACCGCCGCGACGAGCCCTGCTCGCCCACCGACCTCCTCGAGGAACGGCCGCACGCAGTCGCGCACCGTCAGGGTGCCGTCGACGTCGAAGGCGGCGACATCCGGTGAGACGCTCATCGCAGCCCCTCGATCATGTCCCAGAACCCCGGCCAGCTCTTCGAGACCACGTCGGGGTCCTCGACCACGATCCCACTCGCTCCCAGACCGACGAGGGCGAACGCCATCGCCAGACGGTGGTCGTCGTGCGTGGCGAGCGTGGCCGAGCGAGGGGTGCTGGCACGCACCGTCAGGCCGTCGGGATTGTCGGTCGCATCGACACCGGCACGTCGCAACTCGGCGCACAGGTCGGTCAGGCGGTCGCTCTCCTTGTTCCGGATGAACCCGACCCCGTACACGTTGGTGGCGCCCTCGGCGAAGGCGCCCACGGCAGCGAGCGTCGGGACGAGGTCGGAGAGGTCGGCGAGGTCGATGTCGAGTCCCTGCAGCGGTCCCGTGCGCCGGACGGTGGTGCCCGTCGCGTCCTGACGGACGTCGCAGCCCATCCGGCCGAGCACGTGGCAGAACGCGGCATCGCCCTGGAGCGACGTGTCGGTCAGACCCGGCACGGTGACCGTTCCGCCACAGATCGCCGCAGCAGCCAGCGGGTAGCTCGCCGAACTGGCGTCGGGTTCGACCTCGTAGTCGCGGGCGCGATAGCGGCCGGCCGGGACGGTGATGATCCGGTCGCCGATCTCGACCCCGGGCACTCCGAAGTCCGCCATCACCCGCGCCGTGATGCGCACGTACGGCCGGGAGACGAGCGGAGTGGTCAGCACGAAACGCAACCCGTTCGCGAAGTACGGGGCGATGAGCATCAGCGCCGTCAGGTACTGGCTGCTGATGTCGCCGCGGAGCGAGACCTCCTCGGCCGTCACGTCGGGCGGGCCCTCGACCACCACCGGCAGGTGACCCGCCGGACCCTGCGAGGACACCCTGACGCCCAGCGAGGCCAGCGCCTCGTGCAGAGGAGCCATCGGCCGTCGGCGCAGCGACGGAAGGCCGTCGACGGTGTAGGGAGCATGGCCGAGCGCGGCGACCGCGGTGATGAACCTCGACGTCGTGCCGGCGAGTCGGGCCTGCAGGGTGACGGGACGGGAGGAGAACCTCGACACTCCCCCGGTGACGGTCACCGTGTCGCCGTCGCGGTCGGCCTCGAGCCCGAGGGCGCGCAGGCAGTCGAGCATCGCCTCGGAGTCGTCGCCGTCGGGCACCTCGCGCAGGGTGCTGGTGCCGTCGGCCAGTGCCGCGCACACGAGGGCCGGGTTGGCCACGCTCTTCGAACCGGGGACGCGCACCACGGCATCGATCGGCGACCCGAGTGGGGCGACGCGGTAGAGATCGCTCGACACCGCTCAGCCCAACCGCTGCACGCTGGGGCGGTACCCGCGGGCGATGAGACCGCCGCGGTAGATGTCAGCCGTCTGTGCGTCGACGAGCACCACGGCGATACCGCGACCGCCCTCGGCGCTGTGCACGACCTCGAAGTTGGCGATGTTGACGCCGAGTTCGGCAGCCAGGGTGAACAGTTCGGCCGCCGAGCCGGGACGGTCGAGGATCGTCACCCTGACCTCGGCGAGTTCCTCCGGATGCGTCACGCGGGCCGGCAGGTTGGCGCGGGCCTCTCGGGCACGGGAGAGCCGGGCGAGGAGTTCGTCACGGTCGCCACGGTCGACGATGCCGCGCATCGTCGAGAGGTTCTCGATGAGGGCGTCGAGCGACGACAGGATCGCGTCGCGGTTCTGGGCGCAGATGTCGAGCCAGATCGCCGGGTGCCCACTGGCGATGCGGGTCATGTCGCGGAAGCCACCGGCCGCGAGCCGGAGGAGGGCAGCGTGCTCCTCGCTCCGGTCGCTCGCCACACCCATCAGGGTGGCGGCGGTGAGGTGCGGCACGTGGCTGATCGTGGCCACCACGCTGTCGTGGCGCTCGGCTGGCAGGGCGACGACCTCGGCCCCCATCTCGGCCACCACGGCCGCAACGGCGCTGAAGGTCGTGTCGGCGGTGGACGCCGATGGGGTCAGCACCCAGACGGCCCCCTCGAACATCGAGGCGTCGGCACCGTCGAGTCCGATCAGCTCGCTGCCCGCCATCGGATGACCGCCCACGAAACGAGGGTCGTCGATCGCCGCCACCACGGCGGTCTTGACGCTCCCGACGTCGGTCACGAGCCCGCTGGTCGCCGCAAGGGCGCGGGCCACCTCCCCGGCGAGCGTGAGCACGGGAGTCGCCACGAACGTGATCTCGGCGTCCGGATCGAGGCCCTCGGCGGCGATGATCCCGCGCTCGAGAGCCTCGCGGACACGCTCGGGGCTGGCATCGTCGCCCGACACGTGCCAGCCGCGCTCACCGAGGGCGCGTGCGACCGATCCCCCGATGAGGCCGAGGCCCGTGATGTTCGCCCGACGTGTCGCTGGCACGGCTGGTCAGCGTACCCGTCGGGGCTTTCCGGCCACGGCTTCCGCCAGCGACCGGACCTCCTCGAGGGTCAGCTCGCGCCACTCCCCCGGCCGCAGCGTCGCGTCGCGGAGCGGACCGATGCGCACCCGCACGAGACGGGTCACGGGATGGCCGACGGCCTCGCACATCCGGCGCACCTGGCGGTTGCGGCCCTCGTGGATCGTGATCCGCAGGATCCCGGGCTCGGGCTGGCTGGCCTTGGCCGGTGCCGTCATCCCGTCCTCGAGCTCGACACCCGCACGAAGGCGGCGCAGCGACCCCTCGGTGAGCCGCCCCTCGACCTCGACGAGGTACTCCTTCTCGACACCGTGGCTCGGGTGGGCGAGGCGATGGGCGAGGTCGCCGTCGTTGGTGAGCAGGAGAAGGCCCTCGGTGGCCACGTCGAGTCGCCCGACCGGGTAGACCCGCGGCTCGTCCGGCACGATCTCGACCACCGTCGGGCGACCCTGCGGATCGCTCGCCGTGGTGACCACGCCCGTCGGCTTGTTCAGCAGGTAGTAGACGACGTCGGGCCGCACGCCGATCGCCACGCCGTCGACGGCGACGGTGTCGACCTCGGTGTCGACGCGGCGTCCGAGTACCGCGACCTCTCCGTTGACGGTGACGCGGCCGGCGGCGATGAGGTCCTCGCAGACACGACGGCTCCCCCAGCCGCGCACGGCCAGGACCTTCTGCAGGCGCTCACCCTGGGGCATCGCAGCCGAGGCGGCCGCCAACTGTTCCCACAGCGGCGGCTCGGGTACCCGGCGGTCAGCCACGGGCCTCGGCCGGCGGGTCGATGCGCAGGCCCTGCTCCAGGGCCTCGACGACCTCGGCACCCGGCACGAACTCCGCGATCGGCGGCAGGTCGGCGAGGCTGTTCAGACCGAGCTTCTCGAGGAAGGCCGGGGTGGTCCCGAACAGGATCGCCTGCCCGGGTCCGGAGTCACGGCCCACCTCGGTCACGTAGCCACGCGCCTGGAGCGTGCGAATCACGCCGTCGGGGTCGACACCACGGATCGCCGCCACCTGCAGACGCGAGAGCGGCTGCTTGTAGGCGATGATCGCGAGGGTCTCGAGCGCTGCCGCGCTCATGCGTGCCCGCTGGCCGTCGAGCAGGAAGCGTTCGACGTACGGCGAGAGGTCGGAG
>JBEBDM010000279.1:0-6333 GCA_041156905.1 Actinomycetota bacterium
TCCAGCCGGGCTTGATGCCCTCGCAGCCCCTGGTGATCTCGTGCTCGAACTCGTGGGAGCGCTCGAGGTCGATCCCGAGCAGACGGTGGCCGTAGGGCCCTGCGCAGCTACATCCGCCGCGTGACTGGATGCCGAACAGGTCGCTCAGCAGTGCGACCACGAAGTTGTGGTGCAGGTAACGACCACCCGGCCTGCGCACGACGAACGACACGATCGAGAGGCGGTCGGCTCGGGTGTTGCCGAGCACCTCGATCGCCGGGTTCGACGCCCACGCCTCGACGGCACGGTGCCAGTACCACTCCTCATGGGCACGGATGGTCTCGACGCCGACAGCCTGCTTGAGCTGGAACACCATGCCGGCGCGGATCGACTCGATGATCGCGGGTGTGCCGCCCTCCTCGCGATGGACCGGGTCGTCGAGATAGCGGTGCTCGCTCGGGTTCACGTAGGCGACGGTGCCGCCGCCCACCACGTCGGGAACGGAGTTGCGCAGCAACTCGCGCCGCACGACCAGGACACCCGGCGTGCCGGGCCCGCCGACGAACTTGTGCGGGCTGATGAACACGGCGTCCTTGTGCGCATCGGCGTGCTCGCTGCAGCGCTCGTCCATGTCGATCGTGACGTACGGTCCCGCCGCGGCGTAGTCCCAGAAGCTGAGCGCCCCGTACCGATGGAGCAGATGTGCGATGGCGCACGTGTTCGAGACGATGCCCGTCACGTTCGAGGCCGCGGAGAACGATCCGATCAGCAGCGGGCGGTCGGCGTGGGCGATGAGTTCGGCCTCGAGGTGCTCGAGATCGATGTGGCCGTCGGCGTCCTCGTGGATGGTGACGACGTCGGCGATCGTCTCGCGCCACGGGAGTTCGTTGCTGTGATGTTCGAACGGGCCGACGAACACCACCGGCCGTTCCGAGGCCGGGATCGTCGCGCTGAGTCCGTACTGACGATCGAGGTCGGCGGGGATGCGGAGGTTGAGGATGCCGATCAACTTGTCGACCGCTCCCGTGGAACCCGACCCGCTGAAGATCACGCAGGTGTCGTCGTCGCCGTTGACGGCCTCGTGGATGATCCGTCTGGCGTCCTCCCGCAGGCGCGTGGTCTGGAGTCCGGTGCCCGACGACTCGGTGTGCGTGTTGGCGTAGCGGGGGAGCACCTCCTCGCGCAGGAAGTCCTCGATGAACGAGAGCGCCCGGCCCGATGCGGTGTAGTCGGCGTACGTGATCCGGCGCCGACCGAACGGGCCGTCCATCACCTGGTCGTCGCCGATGACCGACTCCCGGATCTGTCGCAGGAGGGGTGAGTCGCCCGGCTGTTCCACACCCGGACCCTAAACGATCCGGGCCGTGGGCGTCGGCCGGCGAACAGGTGCCTACGACCCGGAGTGGGGCAGTGCTGCTGCGCGAGAGTGTGCGGATGAGCGGGGAACCGAGCGACCTGAGGGCCAAGTACCGGGAGGAGCGCGACAAGCGCCTCCGCCCCGAGGGCAACGAGCAGTACGTCGAGCCGACAGGCCGCTTCGCCTACCTGCTCGACGACCCGTACGTGCCGCGTGTCGAGCGGGCACCTCTCTCCGACGAGGTCACGGTCGCGATCATCGGCGGTGGGTTCGCCGGGCTCTGCACCGGAGCGCGCCTCATGGAGGCGGGTATCACCGACATCCGCATCATCGAGGGTGGCGGCGACTTCGGCGGCGCGTGGTACTGGAACCGCTACCCGGGCGCGATGTGCGACACGGCAGCGATGGTGTACCTGCCGCTGCTCGAGGAGACAGGGCACATGCCCTCCAAGAAGTACGTCTATGCCCCCGAGATCCAGGGGCAGGCGCAGCGCATCGCCCGCACGTTCGGCCTGTACGAGAAGGCGTTGTTCTCCACCGCCACCCGCCTGCTCGAGTGGGACGACGAGTCGGGCCGGTGGATCATCCACACCGACCGTGGCGACCGCATCCGCGCCAAGTTCGTGAGCATGGGCACCGGTCCGTTGCATCGCCCGAAGCTCCCCGGCATCGAGGGGCTCGACTCCTTCGCCGGGCCGTGCTTCCACACCAGCCGCTGGGACTACGCCCTCACGGGCGGATCACCCGACGGGGCGCCGATGACGGGCCTCGCCGACAAGCGCGTCGGCATCATCGGAACTGGCGCCACGGCCGTGCAGTGCATCCCCGCGCTCGGCCGTGACTCGAAGGAGCTGTTCGTCTTCCAGCGGACACCGTCGTCGATCGACATCCGCAACAACCACGAGATCGAGCCGGAGTGGTTCTCGACCCTCGGGCCGGGTTGGCAGAAGAAGTGGCAGGAGAACTTCGTCACCCTCCAGACCGGTGGCTTCGCCGACGAGGACCTCGTGAAGGACGGCTGGACCGACATCTCCCAGCGCATCCGCGACCGGATGGTCGCCAAGATCCAGGCGGGCGCCGAGTTCTCGATGGCGCTGTGGCAGCAGTCCTACGAGGAAGGCGACGACGAGAAGATGGCCGAGATCAGGGCCCGCGTCGACTCCATCGTCAGCGACCCGGCGACGGCCGAGGGGCTCAAGCCCTGGTACCGCCAGCTCTGCAAGCGCCCGTGCTTCCACGACGAGTTCCTCCCGACGTTCAACCGCCCGAACGTCCACCTCGTCGACACCGACGGGAAGGGCGTGCGCAAGATCGACGCGACCGGCGTCTGGGTGGGCGACACCCACTACGAGCTCGACGTGATCGTGTTCGCCAGCGGCTTCGAGGTCGGCACCTCGTACGCCCGGCGTGCGGGCTTCGAGACGATCGGCCGCCACGGCGAGACCCTCAGCGACCACTGGGCCGAGGGGATGCGGACCAAACACGGCATGCACGTGGCGGGGTTCCCGAACCTGTTCATCGTCCAGCCCAACCAGGGTGCGAACCTGATCTCGAACGTCACGCACAACTTCGTCGAGGCGGGCCGCACCATCGCGGCGATCCTGTCGCACGCGGTGGAGATCCACGCCGACGAGGTCGAGGTGACCGAGGAGGCCGAGGACGACTGGCTGCGGTTGATCGAGTCGAGCCAGCGGGCCTTCATCGGCAACCCGGAGTGCACGCCCGGGTACTACAACAACGAGGGTCGCCCGATCGGTCGCAAGGAACGCCTCAACGGCAGCGGCTACCCCGAGGGCCCGGGAGCGTTCTTCGCCTACATCACGCAGTGGCGCGAGTCGGGCGAGTTCGATGGCCTCGAGTTCCGTCGCCGCCGCCCCCTCTGATCACCCACCCACCCCCGATCTCCGGCGTATGTGTGTCGAAATCCGGCACACATACGCCGGAGATCGGAGGGGTTCGGGGTCAGAGCCAGTCGCGTGACTTGAAGATGACGTAGAGGCCTGCTGACACGCCGATCGAGAGGCCGGCGGCTGTCAGCACTCCCCAGCCCTGGTCGTAGCCGGGATAGGGAACGTTCATCCCGTACCAGCCGGTGATCAGCGTGGGGACGGCGACGATCGCTGCCCATCCGGTGACCTTCTTGACCTGCTGGTTCTGGCGGAAGTCGCGCAGGGCGATGTTCGTCTCGGCGATCGTCGTGACGAGATCACGCAACTGGTCAGTGGCCTCCGTGGCACGGATGGCGTGGTCGTAGACGTCCTGGAACCACGGGAACAGTCCCTCGTGGAACGACTGGTGTTCGCGCCGCATCAGCTCGTTGACCACCTCGCGCAGCGGTGTGATGAGTCGGTGCATGCGCACGAGTGCCTTGCGCATCGTGAACCACTCACGCTGGCCGTTGAGGTCGAGCGGCTGGTCGGCGAACAGTCCCTCGCTGACCTTGTCGTAGTAGTCGTCGAACACCTGGATCGCGTCGAGATAGCCGTCGACGATCACGTCGAGCACGGCCCACGCGATGAAACCGATCCCGTACCTGCTGAGGTCGGCCGAACGACTCGTGCGGTCGAGCACGGGAGCCAGGTCGAACTGGGTGCCCTTGCGGACGGTGACGATCCAGTTCGTGTCGGAGAACAGGTTCACCTCTGTCTCGCGCAGGTGGCCGTGCGGTGAGGCTGTGACTGCATGCGCGGACATGAACAGGTGCGAGTCGTAGCGGTCGACCTTCGGTCGCTGGTGCGGACTCACGGCATCGTCGACAGCGAGTTCGTGGAGACCGAGGTGATCGCCGACCTTCTGCATCGTCGGCTTGTCGGGCGAGACGAGGTCGATCCAGAGGAGGGTGCCAGGCCGCCCGAGGAGATCAGGCAGTGCATCGAGACCGGCCTCGGCGTCGACGAGGACGCCGTCGCGGAACACCCGGATGGTCGTGTTTGCCATGTGTCTCCTCGGATCCACCCTGAGCGTAACGAGCGCGCCACGCGGCCCTGTTAGTTTCCGTGGCGAGCCGTCGTGGGGACGGCGAGTCCGCAGGGGGTCTGGTGGCGATGAAGAGCATGGTGGTGGGCATCTCCGAGGCGCCGACCTCGCACGTCGCGGCGCGAGCCGCCCTCGACCTGGCGTCGTCGACCGGTGCCACGGTGCACTTCGTGACGGCCGTGGGCGACAGCGAGGCCGTGGTCTGGAAGGTCGGGAGCGATTCGTTCGTCCTCGACACCGTCGAGTCGGCGCGGGTGGCGATGAAGCGGATCATCGACGGCTTCGGAGCCAGCGTCCCCTTCACCGTCGAGGCCATCGAGGGCCACCCGGCCAAGGCGATCATCACGGTCGCCGAGCGCGAGAGCGCCGACCTGATCGTGGTGGGCAACGTCCGCATGCAGGGCATCGGCCGCGTGCTGGGCAGCGTCGGCGACGACATCCTGCGCAATGCTCCCTGCAACGTGCTGATCGTCAAGACGGTCTGAACCCGACCCAGCGATGAGCCGCTGACCCCGGCCATCGGTGGTCGACGAGGGGCGGTGGCTAGCATCGCTCGGATGAAGTTGGCCTCGATCAGCACCCGTCTCACCGGTCTCGGAAGCGACAAGTGGGCGGTGCACATCGCCGGCCGCCAACGGGCGACTGCTGGCGAGGACCTGATCTTCCTCTCGATCGGTGAGCCCGACCTCCCGCCGCCTGCCGCTGTACTCGACCGCGCCGTGTCGTCGCTGCGCAGCGGTCGCACGAAGTACGCCGACGGCCAGGGTGAGCCGTCAGCCCGTCGGGCGATCGCCGCCCACCTCACCCGCCGTTCGGGTCTGCCCACCGAGATGTCGCAGGTGCTCTGCGTCGGTGGAACCCAGCACGGGTTGTTCGTCGCGATGACCACCCTCGTGGAGGCGGGCGACGAAGTGCTCGTTCCCGATCCGTACTACGCCACCTACGAGGGGATCATCGCCGCCACCGGGGCGACATTCGTGCCCGTGCCGACGACCCCGGAGTCGGGGTTCCACCTCACCGCCGAGGCGCTCGAGGCCGCGATCACGCCGCGCTCGCGGGTTCTACTGCTGAACACCCCGAGCAACCCGACCGGTGCGGTGCTCACGCAGGACGAGATCGACGCGATCGGCGCCGTCTGCGAGCGCCACGACCTCTGGATCGTGTGTGACGAGGTCTACGCCGACATCGCCTTCGACGTTCCGTTCTGCTCGCCGTTCGATCGGCCCCACCTCCGTGAGCGGTCGCTCTCGGTGGCGTCGATCTCCAAGTCGCACGCCCTCCCCGGGTTCCGGTCGGGTTGGGTGGCCTGCTCGAACGAGCTCGCCCCGCACCTGACCTCGGTGTCGGAGGCGATGATGTTCGGCCTGCAGCCCTTCCTCGGCGACGCGCTCGCGGTGGCGCTCAGCGAGGAGCACCCTGAGGTCGCTCGTTTGAAGACGGTGTTCCGTCAGCGTGCCGAGGCGCTCGTCGGGGCCATCTCCGGCTCGCCCGCGGTGAGCGCACACATGCCCGAGGGTGGGATGTTCGTGATGGCCGACGTGCGCGCCACCGGCCTGAGCGGGCTCGACTTCGCATGGCGCCTGCTCGACGAGCACGGAGTGGTGGTGATGCCGGGCGAGAGCTTCGGCGAGCGAGGTGCCGGCCACATCCGCATCGCCCTCACCGTCGAGAGCGACGTGATGGCCGAGGCGTGCGGCCGGATCCGCTCGCTCGCGGAGTCGCTGGTCGGGGCATGAGCACCCGCGACGTCGCGCCCGACGAGTTCTCCCGTGGGGGGATGCTCCGGGTGGGTGAGGCCATCGTCGAACTGCTGGCCACGCACTACGGGGTCGACGTGGTGTTCGGCATCCCCGGGGTCCACAACATCGAGATCTACCGCGGCCTTCATCGCAGTGGTGTGCGAGCCGTGAGTCCTCGCCACGAGCAGGGAGCCGGGTTCATGGCCGACGGATGGAGCGTCGTGACCGGTCGACCGGGAGTGTGCGCGCTCATCAGCGGGCCGGGGCTCACGAACGCGTTGA
>JBEBDM010000280.1:0-6092 GCA_041156905.1 Actinomycetota bacterium
CCTCGTCTACTCTCTCGTCTGACCGGCGATTCAGGAAACGCCGAGACGAGAGGGGAACCCATGAACTGGGACGTGTTCATCACCTGTGCAGTGACCGGATCCGGCGTGACGGCGCACAAGAGCCCGCACGTGCCGGTGACGCCGCAGCAGATCGCCGAGTCGGCGATCGACGCCGCCAAGGCCGGGGCAGCCGTCGTCCACGTCCACGTCCGTGAGCCCGAGACCGGTCTCGGAACCCGCACCGTCGCCTACTACGCCGAGGTCGTCGAGCGGGTCCGCGCCGCCGACGTCGACGTGGTCATCAACCTGACGGCCGGCATGGGTGGCGACCTGGTGCTCGGCGGCGACGAGGACGTGCTCCCCCTCAACCCCGACGGCACCGACATGGCCGGGGCCACCGAGCGCCTCTCCCACGTGCGCGAGCTGCTCCCCGAGATCTGCACGCTCGACTGCGGCACGATGAACTTCGCCAGCGGCGGCGACTACATCATGGTCAATACGCCCGGTGTGCTCCGCTCGATGGCCCGCCAGGTGCAGGAACTCGGCGTGCGCCCCGAACTCGAGGTCTTCGATTCGGGTCACCTCGTCCAGGTCAAGGAGATGATCCGCGACGGCCTCCTCGACGACCCGGTGATGATCCAGCTGTGCATGGGCATCGCCTACGGCGCTCCCGACGACCCGCTGACGTTCATGTCGCTGGTGCACAACCTCCCCAACGACTGCGTGTTCTCCGGCTTCAGCATCTCGCGCATGCAGCTCCCCTTCGTGGCCATGGCGGCCCTCGCCGGCGGCAACGTGCGCGTCGGGCTCGAGGACAACCTGTACCTCGGACCGGGCCAGCTCGCGACCAACGCCCAGCTCGTCGAGCGGGCGAAGAACATCCTCGAGAACATGAACGTGCGCGTCATGAGCCCGCAGGCCGTGCGCGACAAGCTGAAGCTGGTGAAGCGCTGATGAGCCCGATCCCCGGCCTCTCGACCGTCGGGCTCCTCGGCGGTGGTGTGATCGGCGGCGGCTGGGCTGCCCGCTTCCTCCTCAACGGTGTCGACGTCAAGCTGTACGACCCCGATCCCGAGGCACCGCGCAAGATGAGCGAGGTCATGGCCAACGCCCGACGGGCGATGGACAAACTGGTCATGCCGGCCCTCCCCGCCGAGGGAACGCTCACGTTCGTGGCCACCCCCGAGGAGGCCGCCACGGGAGTCGACTTCGTGCAGGAGAGTGCGCCCGAGCGCCTCGAGCTCAAGCAGATGCTCCTCGCCCGGGCCAGCACCGCCGCCGGCCCCGACGTCGTGTTCGGGTCGAGCACCTCGGGCCTGCTGCCCTCGGAGATGCAGCGCGACATGACCCACCCCGAGCGTCTCGTCGTGGGTCACCCGTTCAATCCGGTGTACCTGCTGCCACTCGTCGAGATCTGCGGAGGCAACGCCACCAGCGACGCGGCCAAGCAGCGCGCCGCCGAGGTCTACTCGGCCATCGGCATGCGTCCGCTGCACATCCGCAAGGAGATCGACGGCTTCGTCGCCGACCGGATGATGGAGGCTCTCTGGCGTGAGGCCCTCTGGATGATCAACGACGGTGTCGCCAGCGCCGAGGAGATCGACGACGCGATCCGCTTCGGCTGCGGCCTGCGCTGGTCGTTCATGGGGACCTTCCTCGTCTACCGCATCGCCGGCGGTGAGGCCGGCATGCGCCACTTCATGGCCCAGTTCGGACCGTCGCTCAAGTGGCCGTGGACCAAGTTGATGGACGTCCCCGAGCTCACCGACGAACTGCTCGAACTGATCGTGTCGCAGAGCGATGCGCAGGCCGGTACGGCGACGATCCGTGAGCTCGAGGCCCTCCGCGACGACTGCCTCGTCTCGGTGATGCAGGGGCTGCGCACCCACGACTACGGCGCCGGTCAGGTCCTGGCCCAGTACGAGCGGATGCTCGTCGAGCGGCAGGGCGCGGGCTCGACGACGGTCGACGAGTCGGTCCCGATGCGGCTCCACGACGTCAGGGTCCCCACCGAGTGGGTCGACTACAACGGCCACATGAACGACAGCCGCTACATGCAGGTGGCCAGCGAGACGATCGATCGCTATCTCGCCCACATCGGCGTCGACGCCGCGTACCTCGCCGGGGGCCACAGCTGGTTCACGGTCGAGAGCCACCTCAACTTCCTGGCGCAGGCCAAGGCGGGCGACCACCTCTACTGCACCGTGCAGCAGCTCTCGCACGACGCCAAGAAGGTGCGCGTGTTCACCTCGATCCACCGCGCCTCGGACGACACAGTGGTCGGCACGTCGGAGCACATGCTCCTGCACGTCGATACCCGGATCGACAAGTCGGCTCCCGCCTCCGATGCGCTCGTCGCCGCTCTCGATCGCATCGGCGCGGCTCAGGCACACCTCCCCGCTCCGGCCAACACCGGTCGGGCCATCGGCAGCCGCTGACCTGTCAGCGAGTGCGCTTCAGGGGTCGGGCGTCGAAGCCCGGCCCCAGCCAGCGAGAAGCCTCCACGAGCCAGGCACGCTCGACGCGGTCGCGCGTCACTCCGCGGGCGCGCATCGTGAGCAGCGGGGCCAGACCGTCGAGCAGGGCGGCCAGCACGAACATCACGTCGTCGGCCGAACCCTTCTCCGGGTCGAACTCCCCCGACAGCTGGCCCTCCTGGATCACGCTGCGCAGCGCGGCACGCCAACGGCGGTCCATGCGGTCGCGTTCGGCGGCGGCCGCGGCGTCGCGAGTCGCGAGGACGCAGAGTTCGAGCCACAGGCTCCAGTCGTAGTGGTAGAGCATCGCCTCGATCAGGACGCGGAGGGTCGCCGACGCCGTCGGCTGTGTCTCGGCCCTGACGGTGTAGCGGTCGTGGAACTCCTGCTCGCGCAGCCGCAACGCCTCGCGCAGCAGCCCGTCCTTGCCCTCGAACCAGTACAGGATCGCGGCCGGGCTCGTCCCCGCAGCCTTGGCGATGTCGACCACGCGGGCGTTGGCGTACCCGCGCTCGCTCAGGACCTCGGCGGCGGCCGACAGGATCTGGGCCTTCCTCACGTGGTCGAGCCGCGGTCGCGGCATGGTTCCTCCTCCGCCGAGCCTTGGCCGGAACGAATCCTGAATGTATGTTTAGTCTATGACGCTCGTGGTGCTGCTCGGCACGGCTGACGACTCCCGGACCGGCTCCGCAGCCGAGTGGGCCACCCGCTATCTCGCCGCCGGGTTCGACGTGGCCAGCCCCGATGCCGCGACCCTCGCTCCGCGGGTCGCCGAGCTCTGGCCCGCCGCCGACCGCCTCGGCCTGTTCGACGCAGCATCCCCCGAACGGCTGCGCGCCACGGCTGACGGCGACCTCGACGCCGCCGACCTCGTCCATGTCCTGTCGGCCGACACACCCGCCTCCGCACGACTCGTCGCCACCGCCACGACGGCGCGCGGCTGCTCCCCCGCCCACCTCCTTCCCGTGGTCCACGTGAGCGGGCCGCATGCGGAGCGTCTTGCGGCCTTCTATCTCGACATGGGCATGGCGCCGGTGACCGACTCCACGCCGGCAGAGGAGCGGTGGCGGCTCGGTGAAGGCATCGCTCGCCTGGCCGGCGACGACCCCGATGTGATCCTCGCCGTGATGCGCTCGTTGCGCCCCTCCGGGAGTGGCGTCGGCGCCGCACTCGCCCACCACGAGGCCCGCCGCTTCGGCGCACGGAGCACGAGGCGCTGGAGTGAGGGCAGCGTCGTGGAGGCCCCGCTGCGCCTGTACTCCACACCGGTCGAGCCCGAGTGGGTCGACTACAACGCGCACATGACCGAGGCGGCGTACCTCACGGCCGCCGGGTGGGCCAGCGACGCACTGTTCCGGTACATCGGCGACGACGAGGCCTACCGCGATGCCGGCCACAGCTTCTACACCGTCGAGACGCACATCATCTACGTCCGCGAGGTCGCGGTCCACGAGCCGATCGTCGTCGAGACACAGATGCTCGGCTCCGATGCGAAGCGGATGCACTTCCTCCACACGATGCTGCACGGCGTCGATGGCGGGATGCTCGCCACCGTCGAGCAGATGCTCGTCCATGTCGACATGAACGCCGGACGGTCGGCGCCGATCCTCCCCGAGGTCGCCGCAGCCGTCCGCGCCATCACCGAGGCACACGCCGGCCTCCCCGTCCCGCCGCAGGTGGCCAGCGTCATGCGCCTCCCTGCACCCAAGCCCTCCCACTGAGAACCCAGGAGCCACCATGCAGTTCGAGCTGTCCGAAGAGCACCAGATGATCGTCGACACGGTGCGGGCCTTCACCGAGAAGGAGCTCATGCCCTACGAGGACCTCGTCGAGCGCGAGAAGAACGTGCCGGCCGACCTGGTCGCCCAGATCAAGAAGCGCAGCATCGACGCCGGCCTCTACGCCGCGAACATGCCCTCCGAGCTCGGTGGCGGTGGACTCGACTCGTTCGGCACGACGCTCGTCGACCGCGAGTTCGGCGCCACCTCGTACGCACTCCACTACATCGTCGCCCGTCCCTCCAACATCCTGCGCGCGTGTCAGGGCCAGCAGGTCGAGGAGTACCTCCTCCCGACGATCCGCGGTGAGCGAGTCGACTGCCTGGCGATGAGCGAACCCGACGCCGGCTCCGACGTGCGCGGCATGAAGTGCATGGCCGTGCGTGATGGCGATGACTACGTCATCAACGGCACCAAGCACTTCATCAGCCACGCCGACCTGGCCGACTACGTCATCCTCTTCGCCGCCACCGGCGAGGAGATGACGAGCAAGGGCCCGAAGAAGAAGATCACCGGGTTCCTCGTCGACTTCGACACCCCGGGCTGCGAGGTCGTGCACGGGTACAACTGCGTGTCGAACAACGGCTACCACAACATGATCATCAACTTCGACAACTGCCGCGTGCCGGTGCGCAACATCCTCGGTGAGGAGCACCGCGGCTTCGACGCCGCCAACGAGTGGCTGGGTTCCACCCGCCTGCAGGTCGCGGCCGTGTGCGTGGGCCGTGCCCGACGCGCCCTCGGCATCGCCACCGAGTGGGCCGCGACCCGCGAGCAGTTCGGTCAGCAGATCGGCAAGTTCCAGGGCGTGTCGTTCAAGCTCGCCGACATGCGCACCCAACTCGAGGCCGCCGAACTCCTGACGCTGCGCGCCGCGTGGCTCGACGCCAAGGGCCGCGCCACCGACGAGGACATGGCGATGGCCAAGGTCTTCTCCAGCGAGATGTGCCAGTACGTCACCGACGAGGCGATCCAGATCCTCGGCGGCATGGGCCTCATGGACGAGCTGCCGCTCGAGCGGATGTGGCGCGACACCCGCGTCGATCGCATCTGGGACGGCACCAGCGAGATCCAGCGGCACATCATCAGCCGCTCGATGCTGCGTCCCTACGGCGCCTGAGCACCCGGACAGGTCGGCATCGGCCGCACCGCCTCGATCGCTCCTGCGACCCTGAACGCCATCAGGTCGTCGTAGGGCCGCGCCACCACCTGGACCCCGGTCGGGACGCCGTTGGCAGCGAGACCTGACGGGACCGACATCACCGGGCAGCGCGACAGCACGTTGAACGGCACCGTCATCGCCCCGAGCAAGTGGTGGAACACGTGCTCGTGGCCGATGTCCATCCCGTGGAGGTACGGCTCGCCGGCGAGGTACCCCTCCGTCGCCATCGTCGGGCACAACAGCACGTCGAACGAGCGGAACAACTCGCCCACCGGCCGCCAGATCTCGCCCTCCATCTCGAGCCCGTCGTAGAAGCCCTTGCCCTGCTGGCCGAGTTCGATGGCGAACGCCCGCGTGTAGTCGCTCAGGAGGTCGGCATGCTCGTCGTGGACATGACCGACCCCGGCTCCCATGATCGCCCGGAAGTGAGCCTGCACGGCCTCCCAGACGAACTCCATCGTCCACGGAAGGGTGACCTCCTCGACGTGGGCGCCCGCAGCGGCGAGAGCGGCCGCCGTGGCCCGGGTGTTGGTCTCGACGTCGGCATCGAGTGGCCAGTCGCCCAGTCGCAGGCAGAGAGCCACACGGAGACCCCGAGCGTCGTTCCCCGCCGACGACACGACCGGGGGGTCGGGAAGCGAGGCCGGGTCGAGCCAGTGCTGTCCGGAGATCACG
>JBEBDM010000281.1:0-4185 GCA_041156905.1 Actinomycetota bacterium
TGAGCAGCAGATGCTGGCCATCGCCCGTGCCCTGATGAGCCGTCCCCGGCTGCTGTTGTGTGATGAGCCGAGCCTCGGACTGGCGCCGCTCATCACCCAGGAACTGTTCGCCGTCCTCGGCCGACTGAACCGTGAGGAAGGGCTCTCCGTCCTCCTCGTGGAGCAGAACGCCAACCTCGCGATGCACCTCGCCAGCAGGGTGTACCTGCTCGAGACGGGTCGCATCGTCGCATCCGGGTCCGCCGCCGAGATCGGCGCGGACGACTCGATCCGCAAGGCCTACCTGGGGTTCTGATGGAAGTCTTCCTGCAACGACTCGTCGACGGCCTGAGCTACGGCAGCGTCTATGCGCTGATCGCCCTCGGTCTCGTCATCATCTACCGCGGTACGGGCCACCTGAACTTCGCCCAGGGCGAGATGGCGCTGTTCGCGACGTACTGCGTGTACCAGTTCGGCGAGTGGGGAATCCCTGTGTGGATCGCCCTCTTCCTCGGCATGGGTGTCGGTTTCGTGGTCGGCGCCGTGAGCGAGGTCGCCCTCGTGCGCCCGGTCAGCAAGAAGTCGCCGTTCGCGGTGTTCGTGGTGACCCTCGGCCTGTTCACGTTCCTCAACTGGCTCGACGGCGCGATCTGGGGCGGTCAGCAGTTGCCGAGCTCGGCGATGGGCAGCACCCAGTTGCGGTTCCCCAGCCTGTTCCCGGCCGAGGCTGACGCTCTCTGGAACGTGTTCGGTGTCGCCATCCGCCAGGAACGTGTCGGCATCCTCGCGATGGTCCTCGTCATCAGCGGACTGCTCTACCTGCTCTTCAACCGCACGAAGTTCGGACTCGCGATGCGTGCTGTCGCCTCCAACACCGAGAGCGCCAAGCTCGTCGGTATCCGCACCAACGTGGTGCTGATGGTCAGCTGGGGCCTCGCGGCGGCGATCGGCACCGTCGGTGGCGTCGTGATGGCCGGTCTCAACAGCAACGTCAACCTCGGACTGATGTTCACCGTGTTCATCTATGGCTCGGCGGCAGCGACCCTCGGCGGCTTCGACTCGCCGGGCGGGGCCGTGGCCGGCGGTCTGATCATCGGTGTCGTCGAGAACATGGCGGCTGGTTACGCACAGGAGTGGATCGGTCAGGAGATGAAGTTGGCCGTGGCGTTCCTCGTGATCCTCGGAGTGCTGCTCGTGAGACCGAGCGGCCTGTTCGGTACGGCGAAGGTGGAGCGCGTATGAACCCGCTGTTCACCATCCGTCAGGGCAGCACGGCCAACTGGGTGCTGCGCATCGTCGTCAGCCTCGCCGTCGTGTTCGTCCTGCTCTGGGTCCCGCGTCAGGGCGGCGGCCTGATCACCACCACCATCGAGGCGTTGACGCTGATGAGCGCGGCCATGGCGCTCAACCTCGTGCTCGGCTACGCCGGCCAGATCTCGATCGGTCACAGCGCCTTCCTCGGAGTCGGCGCGTACACCACCGGCATCATGGTCTCCCGCTGGGATCTCAGCCCGTGGCTCACATTCCCGGTCGCGTTCGTGATCGCGTTCGTGGTCGGCGTGATCGTCTCGTTCCCGGCGTCGCGCATCAAGGGCGTCTATCTCGCCCTCGTCACGCTCGCACTCGGTCTCGTCTTCCCGTACCTGCTCACCTGGAAGAAGCTGGCGTGGCTCACGGGCGGTGGTGCTGGTCTCCCGAACTCCGACAGCGAGCTGGCGACCACCGGCTTCGACATCGGCCTCGCCCAGAAGGGGAAGATGCAGTACTTCGAGATCTTCGGCTGGGATGCCTTCGGCGACCTTCGCAAGCCGGAGGCCAAGGCGGCGTTCTGGTACTGGATCGCGCTGGTCGTGGCCGTCGTCGTGTATCTCGTGTGTCGTGGCGTGGTGAAGAGCCGGGTCGGTCGCTCGCTGGTGGCCATCCGCGACAACGAGACGGCCGCAGCGGTGATGGGCGTGAATCTGGTCCGCACCAAGGCGCTCGTCTTCGGCGTGTCGGCCGGTCTGTGTGCCCTGCCCGGTTGCGTGATCGCGATCAAGACCGGTGGCGTGAGCCCCGAGGGCATCCTGAGCCTCACGGTCAGGGGTGCCATCACCTTCCTGATCGTCATGGTCATCGGTGGTGCCGGTTCGCTGTGGGGGCCGGTGATCGGTGCCCTGCTCTACACCTTCGTCACCGACAAGACGGGTGAGTGGGCGAACGACTCGGCGATCCCCGGAGTCCTGCGTCCGCTGTTCGCCTGGGCGCAGATCCCGCCAGCCGACGGCATGTTCGCGATCCTGCTGATCGTGCTGATGTTCGTGGCCCCACATGGCCTCGCGGGCACATGGAGGCAGTACAGTCAGCGCGTGGTGCGCATCGTGCCCCGCCCTGCGGGAGCGGTGGGCGCCGCACCGGCGGCTCCGCCGTCGGACCCCCACTGACCTGAGCCCCCTCCGGGGGAGGAGGAAATCCCCATGATGAAGCGCACGCGTGCGCTGACGGCCCTGATGGCCGCCGGCGCGCTGTTCGTGGCCGCCTGCGGTGGCGACGACTCGTCGAGCACCGACGAGTCGGCCGTCGAGACCACGGCTGCCACCGAGGAGACCACGGCGGAGACCACCGCCGAGACCACGGCCGAGACCACCGTCGAGACCACCCCGGCCGCCACCGAGTGGGCCGTCGACACCTCGCTGTGTGTCGATCCCGCCGCCGCCGATGCCCCCATCGAGGGCACCCTCAAGATCGGCTCGGCCATGCCCCTCACAGGCGGCGCCGCGGCTGCGGCCTTCGCCCCGGTGAAGGACGGCTTCGAGGCCTACGTCCAGTACGCCAACGAGCAGGGCCTCCTCGGCGACGTGACCCTCGAGGTCGCCATCGAGGACGACCAGTACAACGCCGAGCTCACCCCCGGTGCTGTCAACAAGCTGATCGACGACGGCGCCACCATCTTCGGCGGCATCATCGGTTCGCCGAACAACGCCGCCGTGCGTGACACCCTCAACGACAACTGCATCCCGCAGCTGGCCGCCCTCACCGGCTCGCCGGCCTGGGGCGACGTCGAGAACTACCCGTGGACCACCGGCCAGCTGGCCCCGTACACCGTCGAGTCGAAGGTGTACGCCCAGAAGATCGCCGAGCTCTACCCCGACGGCGCGAACGTCGCCCTGTTCCACGTGAACAACGAGTTCGGTCAGGTCTACGTCGATGCCTTCAACGAGATCGCCGCCGACTACGGCATCACGATCGTCGCTGACGAGACCATCGAGGCCACCGACCAGAACCCGCCGACCGCGCAGATCAGCAACATCGCTGCTGCTCAGCCCGACGTGATCATGGCCGTGCCGCTCGGCGCCCAGTGCATCAGCTTCCTCACCGAGGTCGCCAACGCCAAGGCCGCCAACGCCGGCTGGGAGCCCGCGACGTTCCTCACGAACACCTGCGCCAGCTCGCTCATCCTGACCCTCGCCGGTGAGGCCGCCAACGGCCTCTACACCTCGAACAACCTGGTCGACATCAACGACCCGGCCTCGCTCGAGATCCCGTCGGTCAAGACCTACGTCGACTACATGGCGTCGCTCGACAAGTCGGAGATCGCCACCACGGCGGGCGCCGGCTGGAACACCGCCGAGACCATCGTCGCCATCCTCGTGCAGGCGCAGGCCTCCGAGGCCGGTCTGACCCGTGCGTCGATCATCAATGCGGCCCGTAACTTCAGCTACACCCCGATGCTCGCCGCACCGGGCGTGACCTTCAAGATGGCCGGCGCCGAGGATCCGTTCCTCGCCGAGAGCCTCGTCGTGCGCCAGTACGACGCTGCTGCGGCCACCTTCACCGACATCGGTGAGCTCGTGACCGAGTGGGAGAGCTGAGCGACCCCGCTCCGTGAACCGGTGAACGGCCCGCCCGCGAGGGCGGGCCGTTCCGCGTCCGGGGTCAGGTGTGTCGTTTCAGGCCCTGCGGCGACGGGCGCGGCCCAGGGAATCGACCGTGAGCAACACGAGGCCGAGCCACACGAGCGCGAAGCCGACGAGTCGCGAGCCGGGAAGCGCCTCGTCGTACATCAGCCAGCCGATGAGGAAATTCATCGAGGGCACGATGTATTGCATCGGGCCGATGACCGTGAGGGGGACGCGCTGGGCGGAGTGGGCGAAGAGCAGAAGCGGCGTGATCGTGGCGATGCCGCTCAGGAGGACCAGGGCGAACTGCCACGACGAGGCACTGTTG